>JBFXHW010000255.1:0-4639 GCA_050176605.1 Sphingobium sp.
CCACTTCCGGCGGCGGTGGCGGAAGCCGAAATGCACCGAGCGGCGGAGGTTCGTCATCCACGAGCAGCTCTGGCGGAAGCTCATCTTCGGGTGGAAGCAGTTCATCGTCCGGCGGTGGCGGTGGAAGCAGTTCCACTTCGAGTTCTTCAGGAGGCGGAGGCAGTTCCTCTTCCTCGTCCGGCGGTGGCGGAAGCCCCCTTGATCCGACCGGCGGCTCTTCGGCGAGCTCGGGCGGCGGCACCTATTCAACCGGCGTGGACGACAGCAATACGTGCGAAAACGGCACGAAAAAGAACGGCAAGTGCAAGAAGAAAAAGAACAAATGATCCCGTGATCTTGCGTGACAGGCGATCCGCCCGCCGTATATGCCTTTTCTGCAGCGAACGGCCGGTCACACTTCATTCAGCATTGGCGGTCGATTATCCCGTCCTGTAGTAGGATTCCATGCCAGTCCCGGGGACAACCGCCGCCCTTATGTATCGAACCCTGTCCCTGTTGAGCCTGGCGGCTGCCGCGCTCGCCCTTCCCGCGAGCGCGCAGGAGGAGGACGATCTCGACGATCAGGACATGGCGGGAACACCGCCGGCGGCAGGCGAAACGATCGTCGTGGTCGGCCAGCGGCAGCGCGGCAGCGTGATCGGCAATACAGAGCCGGACCTCCAGTTCGACCAGACCGACCTCAAGGCACTCGGCGCCACCGATGTCGCCGCGCTGCTGACAGAGCTTGCGCCGCAACTTTCCAGCAATCGCGGCGGACGACCGCTTGTCCTTTTGGAAGGAAGCCGCGTTTCGAGCATGCGCGAAATCGCCAGCATCCCTTCGGAGGCGATCGCGCGGGTCGATATCCTGCCCGAATCCGTCGCCCTGCGATATGGCTATCCCGCCGACCAGAAGGTCATGAACATTGTCCTGCAAAAGCAGTTCAGCGCCTTTGTGGGGGAGGCCGAGGCAGGACTGACAGAAGGCGGCGGCGGGTCCAAGCGTGAAATACGGCCCTCCCTGATCCGTATCCGCGACGGATCGCGGCTCAACATGACCGCGAAATATGTGGACACGACCCGCATCCTGGAATCGCAGCGCGGGCTGACCACATCGGCGGGCGACGACACCATGCGAACGCTGAAGCCGGCTGAACAGAAGCTGAGCCTCGACGCCACCTATCATCGTCCGATCGGCCGCGACATAGCCGCCAGCCTGACGGGCGAAGTGGTCGCTCTCTGGGACCAGCACCTACTTGGGCCGGGCGCGACGGATGTGGTGATCCCCGCGGGCAGCCCCTGGTCACAGTCCGCCGCCGCGGTCACTATCACCCCTTCCCTGCCCGGACAGAAGCCGCTGCAACGCCGCGAAAGAACGCTGACCGGCCATCTCGGCTCGACCGTCGATGCGCGCCTGGGGGCATGGAGCGGCACCTGGACGGCGACCTACGATCATGAGGAAAGCCGCACGATCTCGCAGCGGGCGCTCGATCTTTCGGCCTATCAGGCCGCACTGATCGCGGGCGATCCGGCGGCGGACCCATCCCTGCCCGTCGATCCTTCCTTCATCACGACCCGGCCGGACGACATCGGCCGCAGCCGGTCGGACATCATCGCGACCGATCTGACCGCGAATGGCGCGCTTCTCACCCTGCCTGCAGGCGACCTGTCGCTGAGCGCCCGGATCGGCGGATCGCGCAGCCGGTTCCGGTCGACCACGATACGCGATCTCATGTCCGTTTCATCGAGCCTCGGCCGCACCATCGGGATCGGCGCGCTCAATGTCGATGTCCCGCTGCTGAGAGGAAACACACCCGTCATCGGCGCGCTGTCGGTGAACGCCAATGCGGAATTGCAGTCGCTTTCGGATTTCAGCGACATCCGCGCCTATGGCTATGGCCTCAACTGGACCCCGGCAAAGGCCGTGAGCTTCATTCTCTCCTATACCGACCGGCAATCGGCGCCATCGGTCCAGCAGATCGGAAATCCGCTGATCCTGACCCCTTCCGTGCGCGCTTTCGACTATGCGACCGGACAGACTGTTCTGGTGCAGCAGACGACCGGCGGCAATCCGGCGCTGTTGCGGGCGGCCTCGTCCCAGTGGCATGCCGGGGTGAGGCTGACGCCGTTCGGCAACGGCATCACCCTGTCGGTCGACTATGACACCGAAACGCAGCACAACGCGATCTCCGGCCTCCCGGCGGCGACGGCAGCGACCGAACTCGCCTTCCCGACCCGCTTCACCCGCGACGCCACGGGCACGCTGATCGCTGTCGACGCGCGTCCGGTCAATATCGACGACCGCCAGAGCGAAGTCCTGCGGTGGGGCGTCAATATCTTCAAGTCGCTGAAGGCTCCGGCAAAGGCCGGCCCGACGGCCGGCGGGAGCGGACGTGGACGCTTTGGCGGAGGGCGGCGCGGCGGCGGCGGGGGCGGACGCCTCTCCTTCTCGCTCTATCACAGCCTGCACCTGACCGAGACTGCGAGGCTCCAGACCGGCCTGCCGTCGATCGATCTGCTCGGTGGCGGGACTCTCGGCACGGGCGCGCCTCAGCCGCGCCACGAGGTCTCGCTTCAGGCTGGCTACTCGCGCGGCTGGATCAACGCCCGCCTCTCCGCCGATTGGCAGGGTCCCTCGCATATCGAGGACCCCGCTCGCCCGCCGTCCGCCAATCTGCGTTTCGGCAGCCTCGCGACCGCCACCTTGCGGCTCTTCGGACAGATCGAAAAGGACTCAGGGATCGCGAAAAAGCATCCCTGGCTCGGCGACACGCGGATTTCGATGAGCGTCCGCAACATCTTCAACCAGAGGCAGCAGGTGACCGACGCCACCGGTGCTACCCCGCTCGCCTATCGCCCCGCGCTGCTCGATCCGGTGGGGCGTTCGATTTCGTTCAATATCCGCAAGCTGTTTCAGTGACGGGAGATCGGCCGCCGCTTGCGCTGGCGAAAGCGTAGCTGGCGCACGCTGAGCCCGGTCAGCGGGTCGCGCCAGCCGGGCACGATCGCGCAGAGCGGATCAAGCACAAATCCGCGCGAGCGAAATGCGGGATGCGGCACCACCAGCCCGTCATCGGCCCAGACGCCCTTCGACCAGAGGATGATGTCGAGGTCGAGTACCCGGGGTCCCCATCTGCGGCCCCGGCGGCGTCCGAACTTGCGCTCCGTCTTTTTCAGCAAAGCCAGCAGCTCCGGCGGATCGAGCTTCGTCGCGACCAGTATTGCGCCATTGGCGAAATCCCGGCCCGCCGGACCCATGGCCGGCGTCGAAACGACAGGAGCAACCGCGCGAACCTTCAGCCCTTCCTTGCGGAGCCTTTGAACGGCAGCGCCGATCACATGGCGCGGTGCGCCATGGCGGCGATGGCGGCGGTTCGATCCCAGAGCTATGGCGAAGAGCGGCTTTCCCACAGGATCGACATATCGCGACACGCTCGCACGCGCCAGATATTTTGCACTGCACCCTTCGGCAGGGTACGTTTCATTTGCCCTGCGGAACGAAACGAAGGTCGCCGATGTCGCGATGCAGGATCAGCGCGCCGTCCTCCATGCGTGCCTCGACCTGATTGAAATCGACTGTCCCCATATCGTTCGGAGTCAGCCTGATCCGCACAGTCCGGGCATCGGGCGGAAGATCGAGGCGGGGCATGACGGTGCGATAAAAGGGTTCGGACACCTCGATCCACGCCGGCGCCGCGCCCTTGTCCAGTTCGGCCGACCAGCCGTCATACTGGGTATATCCCGTCGCCTCGTTTCCGTCGGAAAAGCCGATACGGAAATCCACTGCGGCGATATCCTGGCCATCGGGCCAGACGACATGGAGCGTGAACAGGGCATCCCTGCCCTTCTCGATGGCATCGACCGCGAAAACCGGGGCTTTTGGATGGGGCTCGCTGTCGAGGACGACGGCGCCCGAAGATGCCCTTGTCCATCGACCCTCGCCATGCTCGTCGAGGGCGCCCGCCGACAGCATATATTCGAACCGGCCATCGCGACTAATTTCCAGCATCGCCGCGACATCCGGCCCCATCGCGCCGCGATAACGACCGGGTTTGACCTCGTCGGCCATCGCGGGGGACGCAAGCGACAGAAGCAGCAGAAAACACGGGAGGACAAGGTTGCGGAACGGCGGCATGGCTGGTTCTCCCGGCGGGACCGTCCTCTGATGCATCGCCACTCCGCGCGCGTCAATCGGCCGCACATGGCGGGCGCGAGACCATGAAAGGGGTGGCCCGGACGGCGGGGGATAGCGGGGGGATACGCCGCCCGGGCGCGCGCAGCGCAACAGGCGCGCCGACGCAGCGGACGCCAGGCCGGTTACAAACTATTTGTGGGACGCCGCGCCGCAGGTGTAACCTTGTCCGTCCTCCGTGCGGATAGGGTACCGGAGCAACTATGCGGGCAGACGAAGCGCAATTGCGGCAGTGGATGATCGCGGGGCTGGGTGGTGATGCGCGCGCGCACGCCAACCTGCTGCGTGCGCTGACGCCTGTGCTTCGCCGGTTCTACGAACGGCGCATGCATCGCGATGACG
Organism: Sphingobium sp.; assembly: GCA_050176605.1. Lineage (GTDB taxonomy): Bacteria > Pseudomonadota > Alphaproteobacteria > Sphingomonadales > Sphingomonadaceae > Sphingobium. The sequence continues at coordinate 4,513 of JBFXHW010000255.1, forward strand.
GCGCGATCGACGATCTGGTGCAGGAAACGATCATCGCGCTGCATCGGCGGCGCGGGACCAATGACGCCGCCCGCCCGCTGACCGGCTGGCTGTTCGCAAACGCACGCTCCAAGAAGAGCGACCATTA
>JBFXHW010000256.1:0-4617 GCA_050176605.1 Sphingobium sp.
TTCCCCTTATCGCGCTTATCTTCGCCATATTCTTCTTTTGGCCTGGCACGGGAGCACCGCCGCGACAGCCTTTATCAACCAGTGCCTCAGCAAATCTCCACGGGGTCACACTAAGAGAAGCGACCAGATCCTATCGTTTCTGGTTCCTGCTATTTTCTATCCTGGCAATGTTTCTGGCAATCAGCGGCATCGTGCCCAACCTTATTCCGGTGCTGACCGATAAGGGGTTCACGCCGACGCAAGCTGCCTCGGTACAAAGCGCCTATGGCCTGTCATTGATTTTCGCACGGCTCGGTATTGGCTGGCTGTTGGACCGGCTTTGGGGACCGGGTGTGGCCGCCGTTGTCCTGACTATACCCATGTTGGCCTGCCTGATCCTGCTTAACAATCCGAGCTACTTCGAAGCCGTGCTCGCCTCCATGTTGGTGGGCGCGGCAGCAGGTGCTGAGTTGGACTTGCTGGCTTTTTTCACGGCTCGCTACTTTGGCATGCGAAGCTATGGCCGCATTTACGGACTGCTGTATTTGGGCGTTGCGCTCGGGGCTGGCTTCGGACCGGTGTCGTTCGCCTACTTCGCGGATGTGACCGGATCCTACGCAACCAGCTTTCAGGTCGCCCTCGCGCTGTTCGCATTTGGTGGCATTAGTATCCTGTTCCTCGGTCGCTATCCCCACCACGCCGCCTAGTTGGTGACCCCTTCATCTGGACGGGTCGAAAAACCTCTGAAGTTGAGGGGTGATATGTGATTCCGGTTTTCCGTGGTTATATGGAGTTTGCGGGATGGGTCAGCCGGGATTTTTCGAGGTGGGCGACCAGCTTGAGGCGTTTTCCCGGGCGGTGGATTTCGAACAGTTCCGGCCTGATTTGGAGCAGGCTCTGGCCTATGCGGACGGCAGCCGGGGTGGACGCCCGCCGATCGATCCGGTGATGATGTTCAAGGTGTTGGTGATCCAGACGATCAACACGCTGTCGGACGAGCGGACGGAGTATCTGATCAACGACCGGCTGTCGTTCATGCGGTTCCTGAATCTTGGACTATCGGATCGGGTTCCCGACGCCAAGACGATCTGGCTGTTCCGCGAACGGCTGACCAGAGCGGGCGCGATAGGACCCTGTTTGCGCGGTTCGACGCCATGCTGGGTGAAGCAGGCTATATCCCGATGTCCGGGCAAATCATCGACGCGTCATTGGTGGCGGCTCCGCGCCAGCGCAACACCAATGCCGAGAAGGCCGATATCAAGGCCGGGCGTATCCCGGAGCACTGGAAGGACAAGCCGACCAAGCTCAGCCATAAGGACAGGGACGCGCGCTGGACCTTGAAGTTCACAAAGGCCAAGCCCAGGGATGATGGATCGGTACCCTCGATGGACCTTGCCATTCCAGCCTTTGGTTACAAAAACCACATCTCCATCGATCGGCGCTACCGTCTAATCCGTCGCTGGAAGGCCACTGACGCCAGCGCCCACGATGGTGCACGCCTGCGCGAGGGGCTGCTCGATCGCAGCAACACTGGTTCCGCCGTTTGGGCCGATACGGCTTACCGCTCGGCGGCCAACGAGCATTACATGGAGCGTCATGGCTTCACATCGAAGGTCCACCACAAGAAACCGCCGCACCGTGACATGCCTGTTCACACGAAACGGTCCAATGCAGGCAAATCCGTCATCCGCTCACGCGTCGAGCCTGTCTTTGCCGATCAGAAATCCAGCATGGACCTGTTCGTCCGTACCGTCGGCATCAGACGGGCGGAAATGAAAATCGGCCTCGCCAACCTCGTCTACAATATCAGGCGTCTCCTATACATCAAACGCATCAATGCCATCTGAATAACCCGGAAAACCACCGCAAAGACCGTAAGCGCTAAATTTTGGCCACGTATCATGCGGCTATGGCGTTGGCGGTATATTCGAACATATCACCATGGCGATAGGGGTTGACCCAGTTTCCGGGGAGTAGGTCATCGAGTGGCTCGCCATCGCGCTTGTTCGCAATGCGGGTAAGGACGTCGGCGAGATAGGCATTGGGGTTGATGCCATTGAGCTTGCAGCATTCGATCAGCGAAGCGATGGCGGCCCAGTTTTCGGCGCCGAGATCGTGGCCCGCGAACAGGGCATTCTTGCGCTGGAGGGCGATGGGCCGCATGGACCGTTCGACCGCGTTGTTGTCGAGATCGATGCGGCCATTATCGAGGAAGCGTATGAGGCCGTTCCAATGGCCCAGGGCATAGTTGATGGCGGCCAGCGTCGGTGAGCCACCGAACATGCGGCGTTTCTTTTGTTCCAGCCAGTCATGCATATCCTCGATCAGCGGCCTGGTGCGTTCTCGACGCACGGCCATGCGCACATCGGGAGACTGTCCCGCGATGCCTTGCTCGATCTCGTACACCATCGCGATCCGGCGCAGCGCCTCATCGGCAATGTCTGTGCCGCTGCCCTTGGCGGCATCGAAGAAGCCGCGCCGGACATGCGCCCAGCAATAGGCGAGCGTTGCCGGACCGCCGGGGCGGCTTGCCTTGCCGAACTGTCGATAGGCCTCATAGCCATCGACCTGCAGGATACCGCGATAGTCGTCCAGAAGCTTTGCCGCCCAGCTTCCGCCGCGCCCCGGCATGTAGCTGTAGACAATGGCGGGTGGATCACTGCCGCCATGCGACCGGTCATCGCGGACCATCGCCCACATATAGCCGGTCTTGGTCTTGCCGCTGCCGGGAGCGAGCACCTTGGCAGTCGTTTCATCGACGAACAGACGGGCGCTGGCGAGCAACTCGGTTTTCAGCAGCTCAACCAGCGGCTTCAGCCGGGCTGCTGCCGCCCCGACCCAGTTGGCGAGCGTCGCGCGGTCAACGACCACGCCCTGTCGCGCCATGATCTGCAATTGCCGGTAGAGCGGCAGGTGATCGGCATATTTGCTGACCAGCACATCGGCGATCAGCCGTTCGCTCGGCAAGCCGCCCGGCACGATGTGCCTGGGCGCAGGAGCTTGGCTGACCCCGTCGCTGCATGTCCGGCAGCCCGGCTTCGGTCGCACCGTCACCAGCACGCGGTATTGCGCCGGGATCACGTCGAGCCGCTCTGCGCGATCTTCGCCAATGCGATGCAGCGCGCCGCCACAGCACGGGCATTCGCTTACCTCCGGCATGATCTCGATTTCGACACGCGGAAGGTGCGCAGGCAGCGATGCACGCAGGGTATCGGCATCGCGGCGGCGTCTCGATTTGGGGAGAAGCGATGCCCGCGCCTCTTCGCTCTGCGCAATCAGCGCCTCGGCCTCGGCCTGCGCGATGTCGCTATCCTCAAGCGCCAGCGCGAACTGATCCGGCGCGATTTTCTCGGAGCGCTTGCCGAACTGCATCCGCCGCAAGACATCGAGCAGATGCTGGAGCTGGGCGTTGCGCGCACGCTCGGCGATGATCATCGATTTGAGCGTTGCAACGTCGCCCAGAAGATCATCGAGAGGTTGGCTCATGAGCCGTTTCTAGCCAGTTTCCGAACGCTTGTATCACCCGTTGCGATCGGGCGATTCGCGACTGCGACCGATGCATTCTCACCCCGTCAGCGCGGGTCTCGCCACCGGCTGCGCATGCACCCGCGCCCAGTCCAGCCCCTCGATCAGCGCGGCCGCCTGTGCCATCGTCAACTTCATGACCCCCTCTCCGAACCGGGGCCAGCGGAAGGTGCCATTCTCCAGTCGCTTGGCAACCAGCACCAGGCCAGTCCCATCCCACAACAGCAGCTTGATCCGGTCGGCGCGCTTGGCTCGGAACACGAACATCACGCCCGAGAACGGATCGCGCTGCAACTCATGCTGTACCAGCGAGGCCAGCCCCACCATCCCCTTGCGAAAGTCCACCGGCTTCACCGCCACCAGCACCTTGAGCGGACCGGGAGGAATGATCATGATACCGCCCGCACTGCCAGCAATGCCCGTTCAATATGATCGGCACTCACACCATCGGGGATGCGCAGCACCACGCCGCACAGATCAATGGATATCTCCGAGCATCTACCATCCAGGTCCGCCACACTCCGCGCTGACAAAGGGCGATCCACTTCCTCTATCGTCACGGGGACAAATGCCGGCTGGTCCCGCGACCCCATCCGTTCCATCGCCGTCCGCCGCCACATATACAAATGCTGCGGCTGCATATCGTGACGCCGCGCAACCTCGGCCACATTCACCCCAGGAACCATGCTTTCCGCAATGATCAGCCCCTTCGCTTCAGCAGTCCACGACCGGCGACCCTGAGCCGAAGCAATAACGTCCATCCGCTGCACGATGTCACCACCAGCAGTCACCGGCATATGTTCGAATATATCACCATCATCCATCGCCAAGCACACTCCTCTTCAGGTGCTTACATAACGGCCCAGACGATCAGCGAAATGTGGGAAGGTTTTGGCGCTTACCAAAGACCGTCAAAAGCCAATAGCTGAGTGCGAAATGACCAAGGTAACGGCTGTCTCAGTACCCCAGCATCACACATAACCGGTTCTTCGATCCGTCCACCTACCACCTTGACTGATTACAGAAACCGACCAGGTGATGGTAGAAATTTGTCGTCAAGGCTGGATATTGCTTAAATTAGCGCAGTATTCTGAATGTTGACGTTGTGTTAAT
>JBFXHW010000257.1:0-4602 GCA_050176605.1 Sphingobium sp.
GCGCGCTGACGCTCCCTGCAACAGGACGGCCCGTGCGGACCGAACAGCGCGTCTATACCAATGGAAAAAGCAACTCTTTTTCCGATGATCTGATTCAATACGATGTTGACTCTTGCAAATGGTGCCAGTGCATTCATGCTCTGAATAATGACAACAGCGAATCGCCTTCTCAACCTGCTCGACCTCTTCACGATGAACCGACCGCAATGGACGGTCGAAGAGGCCGCGTGCGAACTCGGCCTGACGATGAGCACGGCCTATCGCTATTTCAAGAGCCTGGTGGACGCTGGCCTCGTCGCAACCGATACGCCCGGCACCTATACGCTCGGACCCGCCATCATCCAGTTTGACAGGCAGATGCGTCTGCTCGATCCGCTGATCACATCGGCGACGCCGGTCATGCGCCGGCTGGCTGCGGCAATGGGACCATCGGCCTCGATTGTGCTTTGCCGACTGTACAAGACACAGGTGATGTGCGTTCATCAGGAATCGGCGGACCGGCACGAATTTATCAGCCGCATGCCTCCTCGTCTTCAGGTGAGCTACGGCAGGGGCCAGTTGATGCCGCTGCATCGCGGCGCACCGTCCAAGGCCATTCTCGCCCATATGAACCTGCGGCTGGTGCGCCCAATCTATGAGAGTGACCCTGAGGCAATGCGTGCCGTTGGACTGGGCGAAGACTGGGCCGAGGTGCGCCGCAGTCTGCGCAAGCTCCGCAGTACTGGGCCCATCGTGACACGGTCAGAGTTGCAGGGCGGGATGCAGGGTATCGCGTTACCCGTTTTTTCCGCGCAGGATACCGTGATCGGCAGTCTGTCGATCATCGTTCCGCAGGCAGAGGAATCGCCGTCGAAGGAAACGGCCGGCGCGGCGCTCGCCGACGCAGTGCGTCAGGTACAGGCGACGATCACGTCCACCGCCATCGCCGCCTGATCCCACAGAAGGTCACCGCTTTCGATCCTCACCCTAGGCGGGTTCGAACAACAGAAGATTGCGGCCGTCGGAAAGCGGCGTCCAGAAAGGCTTGACGTGCAAACCGGTCTTCATCTGCTCGACCGGGCAATTCACGATATTCGACATGACATTCACGCCCTCGTCGAGCGTGACCATCGCCAGCCAGAATGGCTCATGCTCACGAAACGGCGGGCGGGCGCGACGGACGAAGGTGTAGTCGAACACCTTGCCCATGCCTGAAACCTCGCGCCATTCGAGGTTGGATGCCTTGCCGGTGTATATGCTCGTCGCGCGCGGGTGAAACTGATAGGCCTGCGCGACCTTGTCATATTGCACGAGGAAGCGCTTTTCCCGTGTCGCGTCCCAGAAAGGCTGGGTAAAGCTGCGGACCGCCGGCAGCGGCCGTTCTACTTCGCTGAGGTTGTTCATTTGGGTCATCTCTCTGGTCCTCAGGCGTTCGGGGTCAGGATCATGGCGGTGCTGGTGCTCCAGTTGCGACCATAGGGTATGCCGCCAATGCCCGTGACCATCGCGTTGCTGATATTCTTCACCTGTCGCTCTCCGCCCTCACCGAACAACTGTCGCACCGCCTCGACGAGGTTGGTGCCGCCACCCGCGAGACCCGCCTGTCCCGCCGAAATCTGACCACCGCTCGTGTTGAGCGGCAGATCGCCGGTGTAGAGGAAATCGGTTTCATTGATATAGGCGCTGCCCTGCCCGTGACCGCAGAAGCCGAGCATTTCGAGCTGCATCATGATCGCGATGATGAAATCGTCATAGGGGTGGAAGGACGCAATGTCGGCAGGCTTCATGCCCGCCTGTGCGAAGCATTTTTCGCCGGCGGCCTTGTGACCTGTCTCGGTCGGGTCGACGACGGGCTTGGAGATGCCGTAATTGGTGCGCTCGCCATAGCCGACCGGCACCACGCACTTTGTGAAGCCACGCTTCTCGGCGCTCTTGCGGCTGGTAACAAGCAGGCCGCTCGCACCGTCGCACGGCATTACGCTGTCGAGCAGGCGAACCGGGTCATTGATCATGCGGGAATTGACATAATCGTCGATCGTGATGGGTTTGCGCAATTTCTCGCAGGCCAGCGGATTGAGGACCGCATGATCGCGCTGGGCAACTGCCAGCTTGCCGAGCGCGCGGTAATCGAGGCCGTACCGGTCCTCATAATAGCGCGTCAGCAGGCCAAAGGCAGCCGGCGGACCGAGATAGCCGACCGGCGCCGTCCATTCCTGAAAAGCGCGCGGGCGGGCATTGGTCTCGGCCACTGCGGTATCGGAATAGAGACACAGAATTGTCGTCGCCATCCCCGCGTCAATCGCGGCGCAAGCGCGTGCGACGGCACCAAGCGGCGACGAGCCGCCGATGTCGACCGTCTGGCAGAAATCGAGCTCGAGAGCCAGCGCATCGGCTGTGGTCTGCGACCAGAAGGGGTTGCTGGCCCCGGTCATTGCGGACGACAGGATCAGGCCGTCGATCTCACCCTTTTCGATGCCCGAACGGTTGAGAACCTCTTCCAGTATGTCCGCGCCTAGTTCCCAGACGTCACGCTCGCTTTTCAGAACTATCTTCGTCTCGCCATAGGCAATGATGGCATTGTCTTGCAGCGCCATGGATCAGCCCTCCGCCTTGGGTGCATTGGGGTCCACCACCTTCTGTTCGCCACCCAGGAATTTCGCGATGCGTTCTACGCCTTCGCCGCTGCGCGACGCCTGACCGATCAGGCTTTCGAAGAACAGGCCGTCCTCATGGCTCATGTCATTGACACGCGGGAGAGCAGCACAGATGCCCCAGTTGGTCGTTTCCGCATTGGTCGCGATGACACGCGCCAGTTCCTTGGCCTTCTCGAGGCTATGTCCAGCGGGTACGACATATTGACAAAGATTGGCGCGTTCGCCCTCCTCGGCATTGAGCGAGCGGCCCGTCAGCATCAGGTCGGCCATGCGCGCATAACCCATGAGGCGCTGGATACGCACCGCACCGCCGCCGCCGACGAAAATCCCGCGCCGTCCCTCGGGAAGGGCGAAGAATGTCGTCGTATCGGCGACGCGGATCTGGCAAGCCGAAGCGACTTCCAGGCCACCACCGATGCAGGCGCCCTTGAGCGCCGCGATCCAGGGAAGCCCCCCACGCGCGACAAGCTCGAGCGGTCGCGTCCAGCGTCCTCGCACGCGGGCTTTCGCCTGATCGCGATTTTTCATCCACTGTTGCGCCTCGGCAAGGTCAAGGCCCGCGGAGAAATTGTCGCCATGGCCGAAAAGCACGCCGGCCTTCGCCTCTTCCTTTGCGCGGACGAAGGCGAGACGAAGCTGCGTCATCACGGAGCTGTTGATGGCGTTGCGCTTGTCGGCGCGATCGATGCCGACCAGAGCGATGTCGCCATCCAGTTCATAGGTTACAAGTTGTTCGGACATATGTTTTCCTGTTCTACCGTCATTCGGCCGTCTGCGTGACGATCAGCGCATCGACCGCCGTCACACCCTGTCCCTCAGCATGAGCGAAGACAGGGTTGATGTCGATTTCGACGATCTCCGGACGGGTCATCATCAGTCTGCCGACCAGCGAAACAGTCTTCGCCAGCGCCTTTACGTCGACTGGTGGAGACCCACGGAATGCATCGAGCAGCTTCGCGCTGCGCAGCTTGCCGATTTCCTCAATGATATCTTCTTCGGCCAGATCGCAGGGCAAGAGGCGCACATCACCGATAGCCTCGATCCAGATGCCGCCGAGTCCTACCAGCAGGATCGGACCCCATTTCGGATCGCGTTTGGCGCCCACTACCAGTTCCAGACCCTTGGCCGCCATTTTCTCGACGAGGACTCCGTCGAGAACGACGCCCGGCTGAGCGCGCTGGATATTTTCGTGAAGCGTTGTCCACGCATCTCGCACCGCGTCGGCATTACCGAGCGAAAGGATCACCCCGCCCGCTTCGGTCTTGTGCGCAAGCGCGGAAGACTGCGCCTTGATCGCGACCGGATAGCCCACCCGCTCAGCGGTCGCTATTGCTTCCTCAACGGTTTTGGCCAGCCCGCCTTCCGGCACCTGGATGCCGATCGCCCGCAGCAATTCCTTGCCCTTCCATTCGGCCACCGTGCCCTTGTCGAGCGCGGGTAGATTGTCGAACTGTTTGTGCTCGACTGCGCGTTTGTTGCGCTCCAGCGCGCGACCGTGGAAGGTCACAAGACCAGCGGCGGTAATCGTCCGCTCCGCCGAACCGCTGTATATGATGCCATAATCCCGCATCTTCGCCTCGAAATCCGGGTCCAGATCACAACTGGGCAGGGAAATTACGGCGGGCTTGGGGCTGTCCTTCATCGCCTCGAGGAAGTTATGCCCGAAAATCCGCTGTTGGATCGGGCTCATCGTCGCGATGATGACCAGAACCGAGCCAAGCGCCGGGTCGTCGATCAGACCTTTTGTGCCAATGCCGGTGATCTCCGGCTTCCACAGCGCCTCGGTGCCGAGATCAAGCGGATTGGACGGCGGGATATAATCGGGAAGCTGAGGTGTCAGCTCCGCCTTGATATGCGGCGACAGGCCCGGCACATCAAGGCCGATATCCGCGCAATAATCATAGGCAATCGCGCAGAACCCGCCCGAGAAGGTGAGGATGCCGGGTCCCTTGACTGGCGGCTCAGGAAA
>JBFXHW010000258.1:0-4597 GCA_050176605.1 Sphingobium sp.
CATGCCAAACGACGATGTCGCCTGCGGTATGCCCGCGCCCGCAAAATTGCAGGTCGAGATGGCCGCGGTCGCCGCCCAGATCGATACGGAAATGATCCTCGAAGGTCTGGGTGGGCCATGTCAGACCCGGAATTTCCTCGGGCTGTTTGAACAGGCGCGGCATGCGGCCAAACTCGCTTTCCCAATCCTGTTTGCCACGTTCCTCGATCAGCTTGCGGGTCGTTTCGCTGGTTAAGATATGCTCTGCCCCGAATGCGCTCGCGCCCAGCACCCGCACCGCATGATAATGGGTAAGCACCAGATATTTGACCGGTTTGTCGGTATGCTCGCGCAGCTTCACCAACCAGTCGCGCGCTGCTGCCGGGGTTGCCCGCGCCTCGATGCAGACGAGAAAATCCTCACCCTCGATCGCGCCGACATTGGGATCCCCCTCCGCCGTCAGCGCGTAGACGCCGTCGGCCAGAATTTCTAGCGTTTCGGTTTTCTCGGCAAGGTCGGCCGATGACGCAAATGGTTTTGCCATGATTCCAGTCTCCAGGGCGTGACGCCGGCAAGCGTCGTTATTTTAATGGCGGGAACTTAGGCTATTTCGTATCCAGCCTTGTATATAGAACTATATACAGGGTACGATTGCCTGTGCGCCGGATCAGCCACCTATCTCCCCTTGACGCGGAAGCCGGCGCACGGCTGGTTGACGCGTCAGGCAGCGACGAATTCGGCGTTGCACTGCTCGAAATCGCACAGTCTATTGCAGGCATTGAAGAAGTCTTTGCCTATATCGTTCAGGAAATGGGAGAACCGGAGGTTCTGATTTCACAGAGCGTGCTGGACGGAGTCGAAGAGCGTGTGTCCGCATATGTACATCGCTTTTACCGGCATGACCCCGCAGTGCGGGCAATCAAAAGCATCCCTTCAGGCGACAGTTTCGTCCAGCGTGTTTCGCTTGCTGACATCATACCGCATGACTACCGGCTGCACTGTTTTACCGAACCCGGCTTCTCGGAGAAGTTGACGTTCGGCTGGCGGGGCGAAAATTATCTGCTGGTGCTGAGCTTCTATTCGACCGCCAGTCAGGATCGCGAGGCACTGGGAAAGCTGGCGAGCCTCGCAAATCTTACCCTTGCTGCCATGGTGCGCCAGCATTCGCCGGTGGATCGCGCCAACGCCAGTGCAACAATCGATGAACGGCTGCACAAGTCATTTCCTGCCCTGTCGGAGCGCGAACGGAAAGTTTGTTCCCTCACGATGATTGGCTGGACTGCGTCCCGGATCGCCAAACGGTTGGGTGTTTCCGCCGGAACGGTCCTCACCTACCGCCAGCGCGCGTATCAGAAGACGGGAGTGGGTTCTGCTGCGGAACTTCTTCCATTCATTCTTAACTGATGGTGACACACTCGGGTATATCGCGCCGTTTTACAGGAGGTGATTTCCCGGAGGGCCGGCATGCCCGGAAAATGCGGGCGCCTCGACGAGACGTACGCGACGACAATCCGTGATTATTTGCGGGATATATCGAGCCAAAGCTGCTTGTCCTCAAAATCCTCCGGCACTGCGTTGCGTATCACCTCGATGAAGGCTCGGATCGAGATATTCTCCATCCACGGCATCCTTGCCTCGAAAGGCTTTTCAAACCCGGCGAAGACGGTGAGTCCCTCCATCGATGCCGATACAAATAGAGCCAGCGCATCGCGCTCGTTATCGCCGAGATCGGGTCGCATTTCTCCGACGATGGAAACAAGAGACTTCCGCGCTCGCGTGTAGAGTTCCTGTACGCGTTCGCTGACGAAGGCGTCATGATTTGCCAGTGCCCACAGTTCCGGAAATACGCGGGTTGTCTTTTTCGTCCGGATATCCTCGAGAACGAGAGAGCAATATTCAGCGAGACGAAATTCGGATGAAACATCAGGTTCTTGCACGATCTGATCGAACTGGATCTCGTACGCCCGGATGATGGCCTCCAGCAGATCGCGTACCAGATCTTCCCTCGACGGGTAATAATAGGTCAGGTTACCGAACTTCAGTCCGCTCTCCTTCGCCACCCGGCGCATGCTCATCGCCCGATAACCGTTCTCGACGAGAATGCTGAGCGCGGCCCGAAGAATCTGCTCCCGTACCTCATCGCCTTTCGCATAACCGCCCTCGCGTTCGGAAATGAGCAGGTCTGGAACGATGAAGCTGTCGTTGCTTATGCTGTCCATCGGCGCCTTCATGCAGATTTTTGCACCGCGCGCAACTTTGCACGGTCTAAAAGATTTGTCACTTGACAAATTTATGTCATATGACAAAAAAAGAGCGTGGGAGGCTCCGATCGTGAGGGGCCGGAAACCGGGATGGTATCCAAAAGGGGAAATGCGATGGTGCGGATTGGTGCTGCGATGGTTGTGGCGATCGCCGCGCTGGGGTTGCCCGGCATTGCATCGAGTCAGAGCTTTCCCGAACCGCTCGCGGAAGAGGCGTTGGGCGTTTCCATTACGCTTCCGGCGAAATATCCTTCCAGTTGGGTGCTGGTGAACGACCTCAACTTCAATGCGATCCTGGATAGCCGCGTGACGGTAGTCGACACATCGTCGCCCGAGCGGCCGTTGAGAGGAATCGTTCGCTCTGCCCAATTCGGTGGCAGCCTCATTTCCAGTACGAAAGGGGAAATATACACGGCCGAGACATTCCTTTCGCGTCTCACCCGGGGCGAAAGAACGGATGCGATCACCATCTGGGATACGGCGACCCTGCAGCCGAAGGGCGAGATAATCCTGCCGGGCGGCAAGCGGCAGCAGTCAGTAACCTACAAGAATACCTTTCAGTTCACCAACAACCAGCAATGGGCGCTTGTGAGCAATTTCACGCCCGCCCAGTCCGTGACGGTGGTCGATCTCGATAACCGCAAGGTGCTGGGCGAGATCGATACGTCCGGCTGTGCGCACATCTATCCTACGGGACAGCGCGGCTTCACCACGTTCTGCGCGGACGGATCCATGACCAGTGTGGAACTGGACGAGACAGGCGGCGTCAAATCCACCAAGACCATTGCCAAGGTCCAGGACATCGACAACCAGCCGATGTTCAGCATGCCGGCAATGGTTGGGACGACGGCATGGTTCGTTACCTATTATGGGCAATTGAAGGCCTTTGATTTCTCCGGCACGGTGGGCAAGGCGCTGCCCGGAAAATTCTCGCTTGGGGCCGCCGATGGCGCCGATCCCGAATGGCGCCCGGGCGGCTGGCAGGTAATTGCCAGCGATGCCGCCGGTCGCCTTTATGTCATCATGGACCCTCATGGCCAGGAAGGCAGCCACAAGAGCGGAGGCACCGAGGTCTGGGTGTATGACACTGCCAAGAAGGCCCGCGTCGCGCGGTTCCCGCTGAAAGGTGTCAGTCTGGCAATCGACGTGACGCGCGAAGACACTCCACACCTCATTGTGGCGCGCGCAGATGGCGTAATCGATGTCTACAACGCCGCCGATGGCAGTTTTGTTCACTCGCTTGGCGCTACGGTGGCGTTTAATCCGATGGTGCTGACGGCGGTGGAGCGCTGATGTCGGGCGTCGCGCTCTTTCTGGCCTTGCTGCTTGCGGGATCGGCCGCGCACAAGGCGCTTGCGCGTGACCGGCTCTCGCATTCGGCGGCGCGCCTTGTCGGAGGAACCGCGTTCGCAGGCACGCTCGCGCTCCTGCTTGCAGGCACATTTGAGATGCTTGCAGCGATGGCACTGGTCATCACTCCGCTTCGCGCTGTGGGGGCGCTGCTCGCCGCTGGGATCTGGGTGGCCTACGCGGTCGCGCTGCTGCGGCGCAAGGGCGAGACGCTCGATTGCGGGTGTGACCTTTCTTCGCGCGCGCATCCGGTTGGCTGGTTTGCCATCCTTCGCCCGGTGGTGCTGGCAGCTGTCGCGCTTGCCGTCGCAACGTTGCCGACGTTTCACTGGACTTACGACGCGCCGTTCGCGGCGGCGGCGATGCTTGCGCTTTACCTGGCCGCTTCTGAACTGGGCGCCGTCTCTTCCCATAAAAAAGGTATAACAGGATGATGATCTCGCAGATCTTGTTGTGGGCCGCCGTGGCTGTACTGGCGGTGCTGGTGGCGGCACTGGCGCGGCAGGTCGGCATATTGCACGAACGGATCGCTCCGGCGGGCGCCCTGACATTGCACCAGACGGTGAATGTCGGTGATGCAGTCACGCCGATGGATGTACGCACGCTCGACGGATCGATGCTTGCCGTCGGCGGCAAGCGCGCGGGGCGCAGCCAGCTTCTTTTCTTCGTTTCGCCCGATTGCCCGATCTGCAAGTCGCTCCTTCCGGTCCTGCAGTCCTCGGCACGTGCCGAGGCCGATTGGCTCGACGTGGTGCTGGTCGGCGACGGTGACGAGACGGCCTATCGGCGCATGGTGATGGAATATGGGCTTGGCCGGCTACCCTTCGTGCTTTCCGAAGCGCTGGGCAGGGCGCTCGGCGTCTCGAAGCTGCCCTATGCCGTTCTGCTCGATGAGGCTGGGAAGGCGGCATCGCTGGGGCTCGTCAACAGCCGGGAGCATCTTGAGAGCCTCTTCGAGGCCAAAGAGCGCGGTGTGGCCTCGATACAGGATTTTCTCTCGCGACGCG
>JBFXHW010000259.1:0-4568 GCA_050176605.1 Sphingobium sp.
GAATGAGCCGCCGTCGACATATTCAAAGAGAAAGGGCGGCAGGCGCCGCTGCGCGATTTGCCGATAATCCGCGGTGGAAACGGGCGTCACCAAAACCGTCCAATACCGGTCGGGATGCGCCTCTCGTTCGAACCTGCCCGGCCCGTCATTTCATCCATCCTCCTCGTACATCGTCGGGAGGCACCGTGCCGGTGTTCCATAGCCGTCTATCCGAATACGACAGCCACACCGGAAACCGCAGCCCTGCTTCGATCGATCATGACGGACCAAGCGTGACATATAAGCCAAACTGTGAATAGCATAATATGGTCGCCCGGCAGCGCCGCACGAACAGCGTCGTATCATATTGATGCAGTCACGGCCTCCAGCCTAGTCGGACGCGACCGCAAGCATCGGTGCAATCTTCGTCCGCAATTCCTCATATTCGGCGGAGGCCACGCTGTCGGCTACGATCCCGCCGCCCGCCTGTGCGATGATGCGGGACTGTGTGACCGCCATCGACCGGATGATGAGGGAACTGTCCATCGCACCGTCTCCGCCGATCCGGAACAGGCAGCCGAAATTGGGACCGCGAGGACCATCTTCGAGCAGGTCGATCACCTCCATTGCCCGCCGCTTGGGCGCGCCGGTGATGGATCCGCCCGGCATCGTCGCATCCAGCAGGTCGATCGCCGTCTTGCCGGGGGAGAGCCGCGACTGCACGACCGACACGAGATGCCAGACCGATGCGAACTTCTCCAGCCCGACGAGCTGCGTCACCTTCACCGATCCCGGCACGGAGACCATCGACAGGTCGTTGCGCAGGAGATCGCAGATCATCAGATTTTCGGCACGGTCCTTTTCCGACGCGGCAAGCCTTTCTCCGCTTTCCCGATCGCGCTCGGGATCGGCAAAGCGCGGTGACGTACCCTTTATGGGGCGCGTCTCGACATTGCCGTCGCGGTCGAGTGAAAGGAACCGTTCGGGCGATGCGCTGAGCAAAGAGCTTCCTTCGCCAAGGTCGAGATACACGCCGAACGGCGCGGGCGAGCCCCCGCGCAACCGCAGATAGGCCTCAACTGGGTCGAAGGCGTCCGGCCGCACCGCTTCGAACCGCGTGCTGATATTCGCCTGATAGATGTCGCCGGCGGTTATGAACCGCTTCACCGCCTCAATCTTCGCGCAATAGTCGTCGTAGCCGGTCAGTTCCCGCCACCGGAACGGCGTGGCGACGGCCAGACGTGAAGCCTTGCTCGTGGCAGATACGAGCCATGCCAGCCTGTCCTGTGCCGCCATCCCCGCCCGGTTCGAAACAAAATACCAGGCACGCTGCCGGTGATGATCGAACCCGATTACCAGATCATAGCGGCGAGCGATGAACGCGGGTATGTCCGCATCGGGCGCATGGCGGCTTTGCAGGCCATGACCGGAAAGCCCGGTCTCATAGGACATCATCCCGACCAGCCCGCCGGTGAAGGGCAACGGGCCCTCCGGTGCGCCTGTCGGCCAAAGCGCCCGAAGCGCCGCGCGCGCTTCGGCCATCGAGGGCTTTCGCAGGCGGACCTCCTCGGCGGGATCGACACAGATATAGGACGCCCTGGCGCGCGAATCCCCCGTGGCCGCGCTGTCGAGAAACGCCACGCCGGGTAGATGCGCCAGCCGCGAAAACAGGGTCGCGGGCTCGATCCAGTCCATTTCCGTGATCAGCGGCGCGGTCATGGCCGGTATCCCGGCCCCACTATGCCATCAAAGCCTGAAGATGTCGCCTCGGTCACGATCTCGCCGATAATGGTCATTGGCAGGTAGGGCAATCAGCGAAACATTGGCCGAAGTCCCCCTGACGATCCGCGCGCGGCGAAGCGATCAGCCTTCACCGGCCTCGAGGAGGGCGGCTGTCTTGGACAGGAGGTCGCTCGCGTGCCTTTCCATGCGTTCATCGAAGCGCGGATTGGGAACGGCGATGCCGAAGGCGCCGACGGGACGCCCGTCGACGATGACGGCTTTACCGACGCCGCATATGCCCAGCGTATATTCTTCATTCGTAACGGCATAGCCCGCCTTGCGGATCTTATCGAGTTCGCGGCGCAGGCGCTTCTCGTCCAGAATGCTGTTGGGCGTGAAAGGGGTCAGCTCGGTTTCCGCGAAATAGCGATCCAGTTCCTCCTCACCCAGTTCGGCAAGCAATGCCTTACCCGCGGCCACGCAGAAGAGCGGCGTCTTCGAGCCGACACTGATCGAATATCGCAGCGTCTGTTCGGCGGTTTCGGTCACAAGCGCGACCAGTTCCCAATCCGACTGCACGAAAAAGGACGCCGTCTCGTTCAACTGTATCCGCAGGGTCCGCACCAGCGGCCGGACCCGGTCTGCCAGCGTCATCGAGTGCGGTCCGGTACGCAACCGCTCCAGCCCGGGACCGGGATAATATCGCCGGCCCTCGCGCCGCAGATAATCGCGCTCCACCAGTGTTCCCAGAAGATAGGACAGGCTGCTGATCGGGATCGACAGCGCGGCGGCGATGTCCAGCGCGACGGCGCCGCCGGAACTGGCGACGACATATTCGAGTATGTCGATCGTCCGCATCGCGGACTTGACCGTCGACTGGTTCGGGGGATTGCGGTCGGCCATCAGCGGAGCAGCCTATTCCGCCGTGCACGCGAGCGCCAGTGGCGCCATGCCCGGCAGCGACCTCCATCATCACTTGCACGGCCGCCCATGCTGGTCACCCCTTGAAAACCACCGTCCGCGCGCCATTCAGGAAAACCCGATCCTGCAGATGGTATCGCACCGCTTCGGCCAGCACGCGGCGTTCTATGTCCCGGCCCTTGCGAACGAGATCGTCGGGCGTATCGGCATGGCTGATCGCTTCCACGTCCTGATGGATGATCGGCCCCTCGTCGAGGTCGGCGGTCACATAATGCGCCGTTGCCCCGATCATCTTGACGCCGCGCTCATGCGCCTGGTGGTAGGGCTTGGCACCCTTGAACCCAGGCAGAAAGCTGTGGTGGATGTTGATGCAGCGGCCCGACAGAAAAGCGGCAAGATCGTCCGACAATATCTGCATGTAACGGGCAAGCACGACCAGTTCCGCGCCGGTTTGCCCGACCACCTGCTTGATCTGCGCCTCCTGCTGCGGCTTGGTGTCCTTCGTGATCGGCAAATGGTGAAAGGATATGTCACCGATGAGCGAGGTGGTGAACACCTCGCGCGGGTGATTCGAAACGATCGCAACCACTTCCATATTCAGCTCACCAAGGCGGTAGCGATAAAGCAGATCGCCCAGGCAGTGATCGAATTTCGACACCATCAGCAGCACCTTCTTCGGCACGCTGTTCGCCGTCAGGCTCCATTCCATTCCGAGTTCCGCCGCCACCGGCGCAAAGGCGCTCCGCAGACTTTCGAGGCCCTCTCCGTCTCCGGCGGCGAACGCGACACGCATGAAGAAGCGGTCGGTCAGCCAGTCGTCGAACTGCTGCGCGTCAACTATGTTGCAGCCCCGTTCGGCGAGGCAACCGGCAACGCGCGCAACAAGACCCGGCCGGTCGTCACACTGCATTCTGAGCGTATAGGTCTCGGTCAACTGATCCTCTCCTTATCCCGCGGCGTCATGCGCGCGGCGGTATTCGTTAATCCATGCAACCGTTCTTTCAAGGCCGCCGAAGGGATAGAAATGCAGGCGGACCGGGCCGTGCTCTTCGGTCAGTCCTTCAGCCAGCGCATCAACCAGCTTGTCCGGACCCGCATTGCCCATCAGCCGCGTGATCGAGATGCCGTATTTGGCCATAACCTTCGCCGACGCCCCCACGCCGCATCGCGCCGCGAAGCGCATCAATGTCTTGATGCCCGCAGGACCGGGAATACCGATCCGCACCGGCGCGTCGATGCCCCGTTCTCGCAGCGTCTTGAGCCAGGCGAGCACGGGATCGGCGTCGAAGGCAAACTGGGTAACGATCAGAGGGGCCATTCCCCGCGCCTCGATCTCGGTGCATTTGCTCGCCAATACCTGCCAGCATTCTGCTTCGCTCATGATCGGGTGCCCTTCGGGGTGCCCGCCGATCCCGATTGCGGTAATCCCGTTGCGTTCGAACGCGCCGGTGCCGATCAGCGCGAAGCTGTCGAAATAGGGTCCCTGCGGTTCGGGCGGATCGCCCGCCACGACGAAGCAGCGCCTCACGCCCGCCTCCGCGACCACGGCGGAGAGATAGCTCTCGAACTCGTCGGCCGATTCGATGCGGCGGGCGGAAAAATGCGGCATCGGCTCGAAGCCGAGAGACCGGACCTCCTTCGCCGCTGCGATCCGCGCAGCGGGATCCTCACCCGGCAGGAAAGTCACGGCGACCGGCGTTTCGGGATGGATATGGGGCGCAGCAGCACGAAGCGAGTCGATGTCCTTTGCCGTCATTTCCAGCGAATAGCCGTCCGTCATGCCATCCGGCGGACGGCTCCAGTTGGGATGAATGATCGGTTTTGCCATCTCCGTCTCTCCAGTCGCGGCCCATGCCGGCAGGCGATGCGCTTTTCCCTCTAGCGCGGCCCAGTCATTTCGTATAGATGAAAATTCATGAATACGAAATTCAGTGGAGCGGATGAAG
>JBFXHW010000260.1:0-4555 GCA_050176605.1 Sphingobium sp.
CAGAAGCGGTAGGAAACGCCCGCGCTCAGAACCCAGGGGTCCAGCTTATGGCGCGTGCGGATCGCCTCGACGCCGCCGGGTGCATACCAGTGCGCGCGAGGACGAAGAAAGTACCGCTTGGCGTCGAGCGAGAGGCCGAAGCCGCCATCGCCCAGAGCTATGTCGAGGCCGGCCTGTGCCACCGCGCCGATCTTGTCGTCGAGATGCATCTTCGGCAGGCCGAGAGCCTTGGTCGTGGCACCCGACTTTTCGTCGATGAAGATGAAATAGGTCGGCCCTGCGCCGATATAGGGCTTGATCGGACCCATCGGCATATGCGCCTTCAGCGTGACAGTGGCCGGCAGAATCTTCACGTCCGCGACCAGTTCCGTTCCAGCAAGCGCGCCCGCACCGTCAACGTCGTGCTGCGTCAGGCAGCAGATGGTCTCAACCGAGATATTGGGCGTGAAGAAATATTCGACGGCCAACGTCGGGACGACATTGTCGTTGGCCTTGCTCTGTGTGCCTGCCGGTAACGGCAGCCCCGTGGCGTCAAGCTCCAGCTTCGATATCTTGCCATCGGGCAGAACCGCCGTGCCGAGCAGCTTGACCTGCAACTTGCCCTCGGCGGAACCGGCCTGAGCGGCTCCCGGAATGGCCAGCGCCGCGGCACCGGCGAGCAGAGCAATGATGTTCCCTTTCATGATTTACGTCTTCCTTTCTTCCAGATCGTGGGCGCCTTCTGCCGCGAACCCGCCACCGCCACATTGATGTCGCGCAATCCATTTCTTGATCATTGTCAAAGCGCAGCGGGCAGCCGCGCTGCAAAAGAAGGGGCATGTGGCCTTACCATCCCGAATTGCTGGCGCGGCCGGTGCCGCGCTATACGAGCTACCCGACTGCGGTGGAGTTCGAGGACGGCGTCGGCGAATCCGCGTTGCGGGAGGCGATCGACGATATCGCGCCAGATCAGCCCATTTCGCTTTATGTGCACATTCCTTTTTGTCACGAAATCTGCTGGTATTGCGGCTGTAACACGGGACGAGCAAACCGTGGCCAACGCCTTGGGGCCTATCTTGATGCGCTCCATGCCGAGATACACACATTGGCCAGGCGGCTGGAGGGCAGGGGCCGGATCAGCCGTGTGGCCTTTGGCGGCGGCAGTCCTAACGCGCTTTCGCCGATAGAGTTCGCCCGACTGGTCGACGAGATGATGGTGGCGTTTGCGGCGGATAAGCCTACGCTGTCCGTAGAACTCGATCCGCGCAGTCTTGCGCGCGGTTGGGCGATGGCGCTGGGAGCGACCGGCGCCAGCCGGGTCAGCCTTGGCGTGCAGACGTTCGATCCCGCGATACAGGCCAATATCGGGCGGGTTCAACCGCATGCGATGATCCTTGAGGCGGTGCGGCGTCTCCGGACCAATGGCGTGTCATCGATCAATTTTGACCTGATGTACGGCCTGCCCGGACAGACGGCGGAAAGTCTCGCCGATACGCTGGACCGCACGGTTGCGATGGCGCCGGAGCGGATCGCGCTGTTCGGTTATGCCCATGTGCCGCATCTCCTTCCGCGCCAGCGGCGGATTGATGCAACGCTGTTGCCGGATCAGGCACAACGCTTCGTGATGGCGGCGACGGGTTATGAGCGCCTCGTCGCGGCGGGCTATGTGCCGGTCGGGTTCGACCATTTCGCCTTGCCGGGCGACGCGCTTGCCCAGGCGGCGTTGAACGGTTGGCTCCGCCGCAATTTCCAGGGATTTACCGAGGATCAGAGCGATGTGCTGATCGGTCTGGGCGCCAGCGCCATCAGCAGCTTTCCTCGCGCCATCGTCCAGAATGAAAAGAACAGCGGTCGATACAGGATGCTGGCGACCGCCGGGCGGTTGACCGGCACCCGGGGCAAAAGGCGCTCGGCCGATGACAGGATGCGTGGAAACATCATAGAGGATCTGCTGTGCGGGCGTGCCGCGGATGTCGCCCGGCTGGCCGGTGATGACGCGCTTTCCAAGTCTCTCGCGCCATTTATCGATGCGGGCCTCGCCTTTCTGGATGGCGGACGGCTCTCCGTTACTGCAAATGGTCGCCCCTATGCCCGCGTCATCGCGGCGCTGTTCGACAGCTACAGGCTTGCGTCAGTCAAGCAGTTCAGCAATGCTGTCTGAAGGATGGCTTCACCCCTGACCCTGGCCGGTGGCGCGCTGCTGGGCCTGGCATCCAGCCTGCATTGCATCGGCATGTGCGGTGGCATCGCTGCCATGGCGCTGGCGGCGGGGCCGGAGGGGACGTTTCGCGCCAGCATAGGCACGACGATGCTTACCCATGCGGGCAGGGTACTGGCCTATGTCTTTCTTGGCGCCATGGCTGGTGGAATTGGTACGGCCGCGATTACCGTGTCCAATCCGGAGTTCGGCCACAGGCTGCTGCGCTGGGCGGCGGCGCTATCCCTCGGCTGGATCGGCCTGTCGACCGCGGGATGGCTGCCGGGGCCAGATCGCTTCCTGCCCCATATGCCCGCTCTTCTTCGCCGCTTCGGAGGTTCCCGAACAGGACCGTTGCTCGTGGGAATCGGTTGGGGGCTCATGCCCTGCGGCATGGTCTACGGTGCGCTGCTCTATGCGCTCTTCTCCGGCAGCATTGCCGGAGGGGCGACGGTCATGGCGGGTTTCGGGTTCGGTACGCTGCCCGCGCTTCTGTTTTCTACTGCGGGGTTCATTGGGCTGCGTACTTTAGGCAGGCGTCGCGAAACACGAATCGCCGTCGGCCTTGCGATCGCCGCCATCGCTATTCTGAGCTTGACGGACCCCGGACCCATGTTCGGCGCGCTTTGCCGGTCAATCGGGCTCTGATCTTCGCCCGACAAGACAGATTGTCTATTGGCTTTTTGGCGAAGTTGCCGATATTGACGGGGTATGAGTGCTTGCGCCAATTGCGTGGTCCGCAACCGGGCCATTTGCTCGTCCCTCGATGGAGCAGAACTGGATTCGCTTAATCGCATCGGTCGTCGCCAGACTATAAAGCGCGGCCAGGCGTTGATGTGGGAAGGGGAGGAGTCGCTGCTCGTCGCCAATGTCATCGAGGGCGTGCTCAAGCTGTCGACATCGACGGCCGACGGGCGCGAACAGATCGTCGGCGTTGTCTATCCCAGCGATTTCATCGGTCGGCCGTTCGGACAGCGTAGTCATCACAGCGTGGTCGCGCTCACCGATGCACGCGTATGCACCTTCACCCGGTCGGCGTTCGACGGCTTCGCCCGCGAGCATCCCGAGCTGGAGCACAAGCTGTTGCAACGGACACTGACCGAACTCGACCGCGCGCGTCACTGGATGTTGCTGCTGGGCCGCAAGAGCGCGAGCGAGCGGGTTGCGACCTTCCTGCTCGATATGTCGCGGCGGCTTGCCGATGCAAGCTGTTCGGAGACATCGGACGGGCTCGACCGCTTCGAGTTGCCGTTCGGGCGGCAGCAGATGGCCGATCTTCTGGGCCTTACCATAGAGACGGTGAGCCGCCAGATGACCAGGCTGCGCAACGACGGAGTCATCGAGATTCCTGACCGCCGCAGCATCGTCATACTCGACCGGGAGGCCATGGAAGCGGCCGCCGGGGAGGACTGATCCCGCTTGCCGGCGCCACTGCCGTCCCGTCAATCTCATGGTTACCGCGCTTGCCTGAACAGGGCCCTTGTGAGAGGTTGCCGTGCGCCAGAGCCGCGATTCAGGGCATTTCGGGCATTCAGGCAAAGGGGCTTCGGGATTTAGATGAACGATACCGGTGGTGGCGCGCTGCGCCGCGGAATCGATATCTGGACAGTAATTCTTGCGGTCGCCATTGTGGCGGGCGCTGCCTTGCGCTTCTGGCAGCTCGCGGAGCCGAGCCTCGCGCATCCCGAGATATATATACCCGGGATTGATCTGCTTCCCGGCATTTCCGAGCCTCCGCCGCGCCACGGGTTTTTCGAGACATTGCAGTGGCATTTTCACGCCGAGCCGCACCCGATGGGTTATTATATGGCGATGTGGGTGTGGACGTCGCTCGCCGGCACCAGCGAGTTCGCGCTTCGTCTGCCCGGTGCGCTGATCGGGATCGGTACGATCTGGCTGATATGGCGGCTGGGCAAGGATATTTTCGGGCGGGAAGTGGCGGCCGTCGCGGCGTTGCTGCTCGCTCTTCATGGCTTTCACGTCTACTGGAGCCAGCTTGCGCGTATGTATGCGCCAGCCGCCGCGCTTGCCGTGCTGGCGACCTGGCTGTTGGTGTTGTGGATGCGATCGGGGGAAAGGCGACCCTGGCTTGAGGCCGGATATGCCGCGACGCTGATCGCCGGTACGCAATCCGTCGAGGTTTTCTGGGCTGTTCCGTTCCTGCACCTCGCCTGGGTAGTGTTGGTCACGCCGGCCGCGGAGATGCCGGGTTGGCGCGATATACTCTTGCCGTGGCGTGCCCCGGCGCATCGGGTGATGCAGGTTCAGGCCATGGCGATGGCGCTAGCCGCGCCGGAATTCGTTCATGCCGCGCTTCTTGCGCGGGGGGGGTGCTGCGCCGGACCCCAATCCCGGATTTCTGATGGAATATCTCGGCTT
>JBFXHW010000261.1:0-4544 GCA_050176605.1 Sphingobium sp.
CTGGATGCCGTTGATCGGCACGTCCTTGAGCGTGTCCTTATTCTCTTCCAGGAAGCTGTAGCCGAATATGCCGACCGCATTGGGGTTCGCGCCCAGTTTCTGGACGATCAGATTGTCATTCTCGCCGGAATCGACATATTTTCCGTCTTCGCGAATGCGCGTGCAGGTTGCCTTGTACTCGTCCTCGCTCTTTTCCTTCAGTTCCTTCATCGCCGGGTCGGCCTGGCATCCCTTTTCAAGGATCAGCTCGGCGAGCGAGTCGCGCGTGCCTGACGTAGAAGGCGGGCCGAAGACGGAAATGGTGACAGCCGGAAGGCTGGGATCGACGTCCGACCATTTCTGGGCCGTGTTTTCGCCCTTGCCGAACGGGTTCGCCGCCAACGCCTTGTAAACGAGCTCAGGCGTCAGGCTGAAGCCCGGGCCTTGCTTCGATTCAGCGAAAGCCAGTCCGTCGACGCCTACCTGAATCTCGATAATGTCCTTCACGCCATTGGCCTGGCATTGTTCGAATTCGCTCTTCTTCATCCGTCGCGACGCGTCTTCGATATCCGGGTGCTGAGGCCCGACGCCGGCGCAGAACAGCTTCATGCCGGCGCCAGTGCCGGTTGATTCGATGATCGGCGATTTCATGCCAGGGTTCTTCTGGACGAATTGCTCGGCAACCGCCGTCGCGAACGGATAGACGGTCGAGGAACCAACCGCGCGAATCTGATCGCGCGTGCCTCCTCCGCCTCCTCCCGCCTGATCCTGGCAAGCGGTCGTTGTTGCGGCCAGCGCCAATGCGCTCATGGCGAAAATTATGTCTCGCTTCAATTTATCCTCCTGACGATTCCGATAGCGCCGCCGAGTCTCTAGCTATGCCAATAGCGGCTGGCTTGGCCGCCAATGTGACAGTTTGATTTCAGAATTATGACAATGTGGCCGGACCCGGCGCTTCTTCTGCTGTCATTTCCGACGCGGTCGCTTCACCCTGCGGCAGCAGCACCGACACAGTCGTCCCTTTTCCCACCGAGCTGGCAATATCCAACCGACCGCGATGGCGTTCGACGATATGTTTGACGATGGCAAGGCCAAGGCCCGTACCACCTATCGCCCGGCTCCGACCCGAATCGACGCGATAGAAACGCTCTGTCAGCCTTGGAAGATGCTCGGACGATATTCCTTCGCCCTGGTCCGCCACCACCAGCCTGAGCATGGATGGAGGGGCCGCCTCCAGCCTTACCTCGATCGGCGTGCCTGCTCGCCCATATTTTGCGCTGTTGCTGACGAGATTGTGCAGGAGCTGGGCGATCTGCGTCCGGTCTCCCTGCGCGGGAGGCAGTTCGTTCGTTATGTTGGCGATGATGTCGCCGCCACGGTCGCCCAGGTTCTGACGGCAGGAAGCGAGCACCTCGTCGACCAGCGCGGGCATGTCGATCATTGTCGTTGGGAGCCGGTATTTGTCGGCCTCGATGCGCGACAGCGACATCAGGTCATCGACCAGCTGTTGCATCCGCCGCGCTTCCTTTTCCAGAATCGAGAGAAAGCGGTTGCGGGTCTGCGCGTCGCCGCCAGCCTTGGGGTCCTGCAGGGTTTCGACAAACCCCAGGATCGCAGCCAGCGGCGTGCGTAATTCATGGCTTGCATTGGCGACGAAATCGCCACGCACGCGCTCGGCAGCATAGGCGCCGCTCTGATCGGAAAGGTGGACCAGCAGGCGCTGTTGTCCTCCCGCCGCGTCGATCGGAATGATCTGCATCGCCCATCGCTGGCTGCGCGCACCCAACCCTACGATATCCAGCTTTACCGGGACTGTCAGCGTTTCGCCGCTGGTAAGCCGTTCAGCCGCCGCCGGGTGACGGATCGCGATCCTCACATCCTCACCGATGATATGCTTGCCAAGTAGCGACAGCGCCCCGGCATTGGCGAGAGCAACCTTGCCGCGTTGTACCAGAAGGACAGGCTCAGCCATTCCTTCGACCACGTGCCGGAATCCGGGCAGCTCCAACAGATCCGGTGCCGGGGTTGTCGGCGTGGCGATGGCGGCTGGCGGCGGAGGCGCGATATGGCGGTCCCACATCACGAAGATGAGCAGCCCCCCCATGCCAAGCAATATGCCAAGCTGGAGTGCATTCGCTTCCGCCAGCGCTGCCGAGACGAAAGCTACGCCGATAACGATGAGCGTCGTGATGAACTGCAATGCCTTGCCCTGATTCATGGTAACCACTCTGGATTATTCACGCGAATATTGCGATGGGGTGTCATCGGAAATTTTACCGAACGCGAACGAAAAACGGGAAGCGGCGGCATGGAACAGGGCGAAGGGTCCCGGAGCGGGCCGACGGATAGCGCACAGGGGCAGATTCGCAAGGCGTCCGATCCGGTTCGTCGCCGGTTACTGCTGGGCGGAGGAGCCGCCGCCGCGATCGTAACCGTCCGTCCCGCCCTTGCACAGACCGCCGCGTCCGTCCTGCATTGCCAGATCCCGGTGCCCGATCCGGCGCGGTCCGGCCAGTATATCTCGGCCGATGGCGCGCTTGTGCCACCTGGAACGGAAGGTGCTTTTCCGGGCAGCGGTCGCGCCTTTACGGGCGAAGAGGTGAAGGCGGCCATGGGCGGAAGGACGCTGCCGGGGACCAGCAACGAACAGACCCGCGCCTATCTCAACTATATCAGGCGGCTCCAGACCGGGACCAGCGGTTTTACCTGTTACGCGTCGCTGCAGATGCCGCGCTGATCCCGCCTATGGCAGGCGCCAACCGCCTTTATCGCCGCGTCGACCCGGACACTCTTATCCTGCGCCCGCTGGACGGGCTTACGCTGCTCTACCATCGCACCTCGGGTCAGACCCATTTGCTCGACAGCCCCTTGCCCGAAATATTGGCGATCCTGGAGCCAGACGGCTGCAGCCCTGCAGAATTGCTGGTGAGGCTGTCGCGCGAGCACGAAACCGGTGGCGACGCTGAGGCCATGACGGGACTTGAGGCTCATCTGGAGGCGCTTGTTTCCGCCGGCCTTGCCCGCGTGGCATGAAATATGGGCTGACGCTCGGTATAGGTCCGGCGACTTTTCGTCTGGGCTCTGCCTGGCGGGAGCCCGTGGACGCACTGAGCATGCTGTATCGCAGTTATCCGTATGGGCAGGACGCGATTGCGGATTTCACGGTACGGCTGGAGCCTGCCGGAGCGTTAAGGCGCTGGTGGCGACCATCGATCAGGATCGCCGGAGATTATATGCTGCCCGATGCGGCACCTATGGCGCTGCGCCACGCTGTTCTCGCCGCCGAAATGGGCATGAACCTGCAAATGGCGCTGGGCTGGCGGCGACACCTTCTCATTCATGCAGGCAGCGTGGAGAAGGATGGGCGGGCGTTGCTGATGACAGGGGAGTCGGGATCGGGGAAATCTACCCTGGCGGCTATGCTCGGCGAACGCGGTTGGCGCTTCATGGGGGATGAGTTTGCGCTTGTCGATTTCGAAAGCGGATGTGTTCATCCCTTTCCGCGCCTGATCTCGCTGAAGAACGCGGCAGTGGATGTCATGCGGTCGATGATATCCGACCCGATGCGCTTCGGGCCGGCGCTGGTGGGCACACCGAAAGGCGACATAACCCATCTCATTCCGCCTGGCGAAGCCGTCGCGCGGATGGCCGAGTCCGCCGAACCGAAACTGCTACTCTTTCCCCGATTCGGCTTCGCAGCGGAAACTCGACCTGTCAGACAGGCGGAAGCCTTCATGCGCCTGACCCAGGCGTCCACCAACTATGTCGCACTGGGCGAAGCGGGTTTCCATGCCCTGCACAGGCTGGTGACGGACGTACCCTCGCTGGCGCTCGATTTCCGTGACGGAGAGGCGGCGATCGGCGAGATCGAGCGGCTTTGGGAGGCGCAAAGTTGAGTGCCGTCTTGCTCGCTCGCCTGCTGGTGCGACCGCAGGAAGCCGCCGGTGTTCGCAACAAAGAATGGACCGGCATCATTTCGGCCGCCCGGCAGGAGCGGCTGCTCGCGACGCTGGCCTGCCGTCTTGAAGGCGTGCAGGTTCCCCGCGAAGTAGAGAGAATATTTGCCGATGCGCTTGTCGATGCGGATCGCGACCGGCGGCAGGCGCTGTGGGAGGTTGATCGTACCAAGGCGGCACTGGGGCCGCTCGGCATACGCGTAATCCTGCTGAAGGGTACTGCCTATATCGCCGCCGTTCTGAAGGCGGGAGAGGGGCGCATGATCGGCGATCTCGATATCCTGGTGCCGCGAGATCGGCTAGCTGAGGCAGAGGCGGCGCTGCTGGCGGCGGGGTGGGAGTGGGTGAAGCCCGATCCCTACGACGATGCCTATTACCGGCGCTGGATGCACGAATTGCCGCCGATGATCCATCGGACGCGCGACCGGATGATCGACGTGCATCGCACGATTTTGCCGTTGACGGCGAAAGTCGCTCCCGATGCAAGCGCGCTGATAGCCGATGCCGTAGAACTCTCCGACGGTGTTGCGATTCTGTCGCCGGAGGATCGCGTGTGTCATGCCGTCGCGCATCTGCTGGCCGATGGCGATCTCTCGGGTGGTCTCTGAA
>JBFXHW010000262.1:0-4524 GCA_050176605.1 Sphingobium sp.
TCCCTTCCCCATCCCGCCGCAATCGATCGACGCGGTGTTGCTCACCCACGCACATCTGGATCACTCGGGCTATCTTCCGGCGCTGGTACGTGATGGGTTCAGGGGAAGGATACATTGTACGCCCGCGACGGCCGAGCTTTGCGGACTTCTGCTTCCCGACAGCGGCCACCTGCAGGAAGAAGAGGCGCGCTATGCCCGCAGGAAGAGCTATTCGAAGCACAAGACCCCTTTGCCGCTTTACACGCAGGACGACGCGAACCGTGCGCTCGAGCAGATCGACGCTGTCGACTTCGGCAACGAGCTGGAGCTGGGAGACGAGCTAGAGGCGCGTTTCATTCGTGCCGGACACTTACTCGGGGCGGCGCAGATCAGATTACAGGCAGGTTCTCGAAGCATCCACTTCAGCGGTGATCTTGGGCGCCAGACCGATCCCATGATGCGTGAGCCGCAAGCATTCGAAGGCGCCGACATTCTCGTCAGCGAATCTACCTACGGCAACCGCAAGCATCCGCACGTGGATGCGGCGCAGGAGCTTGCCGACGTCATAAATCGCGTCTCAAAAAGGGGAGGCGTCATCGTCATTCCCGCTTTCGCGGTGGGACGGATTCAGGGCGTCATGTTGCAGATCGCGCGGCTGCGCAACAGTGGCGCGATCCCCTACGTACCGGTCTACCTCAACAGCCCGATGGGGATCAGTGCTACCGAAATCTATCATCGCTTTCACGACGAGCATCGCGTTTCCTGGGAAGACTGCAAGGCTATGAACGATGTGGCGGAGAGGGTCCGAACTGTGGAGGAGTCGAAAGAGCTGAACCGCCGCAGCGGGCCGCTTATCGTCGTCTCCGCCAGCGGAATGCTCACCGGCGGCCGCGTCCTGCATCATGTCGCCAGTTTCGGTCCCGATCCCAGGAACGCCATCGTTCTAAGCGGTTTCCAGGCTGGCGGCACCCGCGGCGCCGCGCTCGTGCGGGGCGAGCGCACGCTGCGCATATTCGGGCGTGAACTCGAGATCGAGGCAGAGGTCGTCGAGCTTGGAAGTCTTTCGGGTCACGCCGACGCTGACGAGCTAATCGGCTGGATGCGCAAGGCTCCTCCACCGAAGATGACATACGTGACTCACGGCGAACCAGAAAGTGCGGATGCCCTGCGCTTTCGCATCGAGCACGAACTCGGATGGCGCGCTCGGGTGCCCGAGCATCTCGAGCAAGTCAGCATGCAGAGTCCGGCATGAAGAAGGATGTACACTCGCTTGCCCTGACTAGAGCCGGTATCGACACCTATCGCCAGCCGGTCGTCTACATGCGGGAGGATTGCGACCTGTGCCGCGCAGAAGGTTTCTCGGCGCTGACAAAAGTCGGGATCGTTCTTGGTGAGCGCTCGATCGTCGCTGCACTGAACGTGGTCACCGCCGCCGATTGGCTCTCACGTGAGGACGCAGGCCTGAGTGAGGCTGCATGGCAAGCGTTGAACGCTCAAGACGGCGATCTTGCGACATTCTTCCATCCGGAACCGGCGCAGGCGACCTCTTCCATTCGCGCGAAGGTTTATGGCCAGCGACTTGACGCAGCGGCATGCCAGGCGATCGTTTCGGACACCATTGGCCATCGTTTATCCGATCTCGATCTGGCCGCCTTCATTACCGCGTGCGCCGGCAATCGCCTCGACATCGACGAGACAATCGCTCTGACCCGTGCGATGAAAGAGGCTGGCCAGACTCTCGACTGGGGGCAAGGCCCTGTGCTCGACAAACATTGCGTCGGGGGTCTCCCGGGCAACCGAACGACGCCGATCGTCGTGGCGATTGTCGCGGCGGCAGGCTTTCGTATTCCGAAGACATCGAGCCGGGCAATCACTTCGCCTGCGGGGACGGCCGACACAGTGGAAGTCATGACTCCGGTCGCGCTGGATCTTGCGGCTATGCGCCGCGTCGTCGATTTGGAAGGTGGCTGTCTCGTTTGGGGCGGCAAGCTCGATCTCAGTCCGGCTGATGATCTCTTTGTCAGAATCGAGAGGCCGCTGGACTTCGACAGCGATGGTCAACTCGTGGCCAGCGTTCTGTCCAAGAAAGCGGCCGCCGGTTCGTCGCATGTGCTGATCGACATGCCCGTGGGTCCAACGGCCAAAATCCGCTCGCCCGAAGCGGCCCGTTCTCTCAGCCAACGATTGCTTGCCGTCGGCGATGCGCTCAATCTCAAATTGCTAATCCACCACAGTGACGGATCGGCACCGGTCGGCAGAGGCATCGGCCCGGCGCTCGAAGCGCGCGACCTGCTCGCGGTTCTGCGCCGCGATAAGCATGCGCCTCTCGATCTTCGCGAGCGTGCGCTCGATCTCGCCGGAGCGTTGTTCGACCTGATTGGCGATGACGCTCACCGTGGCCGTTCAAAGGCAGTCGAACTGCTCGATAACGGCGCGGCCGAAAGAAAGTTTTTCGCGATCTGTGATGCGCAAGGCGGATTTTCCGAGCCTGGCGCAGCAGCGCACCGCTTGCCGATCGTTGCGAGTTCCAGCGGCCTGGTTCGCGCCATAGACAACCGCCGCATCGGCAAGATTGCCAAACTGGCCGGTGCGCCGAATCGCAAGTTGGCCGGCGTTCTGCTCATGACCAAACCAGGAGTGCGCGTGGACCAGGGAGAAACCTTGTACGAGATCCACGCAGAAACCCCGGGCGAACTTGCCTGGGCGAAAGATTTTGCCATGGCAGGCCCTGAGCCTGTAATCCTTGAGAACCAGTCGTGAACACTGTGCTTGCCGCTTTTCCACAAATGGTCCCCTTGGGAGCGCAAATCGCCGCTGTTGCGGGTTTGCCATACTTCGAGATTGGCCTTCATCACTTCCCGGACGGAGAAAGCCTCGTCTCTTTTCCAGAGGAAATCGCCGGACGCGATGTGGCGATCCTGGCGACTTTACGCGATCCGGATACGCTCGCCCTTCCCATGCGCTTCGCGGCTGAAACCGCACGTGAACTGGGTGCCCGGCGCGTAGGACTAATCGCCCCTTACCTCGCCTACATGCGGCAGGACAGGCGGTTTGCGCCCGGGCAGGCAGTCAGTGCACCCCTATTTGCCCGTTTTCTCGAGCAAAGCTTCGACTGGCTGGTGACCGTCGATCCGCATTTGCACCGCATCGCCAATCTGCAGAATATTTTCACGATTCCGGCGCGGCGTGTGATCACGGCCCCCATCATTGCCCGCTGGATTGAAGACAATGTTCCCGATGCCATCCTCATCGGACCCGACAGCGAGAGCGAACAGTGGGTTTCTGAAGTAGCTGGTCTCGCTGGGCGCCCCCATGAGGTGCTGGCCAAGCAGCGTCACGGGGACCGCGAGGTCGAAATCAGCATCCCTACCAGCGCTGTGCTTCGCGGCGGGACCCCGGTGATCCTGGACGACATTGCGTCGTCCGGACGGACGATGGCCCAAGCCATCACGCGTCTCCTCGAGGCCGGGACGCGCGCGCCAGTCTGTATCGTAATCCACGCGGTGTTCGCCGGCGAAGCACAAGCAGACATGCGCGCCGCTGGCGCGGCGCGCCTCGTGACGACAAACAGTATTCCACACCCTTCGAATGCGATATCGCTGGCAGGCGCCCTGGCAGAAGCGATGACCACGCTGCTGCCGACTGCCGATTTTCCCCGCCGACGATCAGAAGGACCGGGGGCATGACCAATAAGAATGAGGTAACTGCCATGAACGATCACATTGAGCACGAAACGAAAAACGGCTCCGGCGATGTGGTCTTTACTTGCCCGATGCATCCCGAAGTACGGCAGACCGGCCCCGGCGACTGCCCCAAGTGCGGCATGCATCTGGTACCCGAAGATGCTGTGGAAGAGAGCGGCAAACATGCCTGTCACGGGCACGGTCATAGCGCAACGATTGCGCCTGCCGAGAAAGGTGGGCGCTACGACGAAGTTCCCCGGGACTATTCCGGCCCTGTCTATACCTGCCCGATGCATCCCGAGGTCCGGCAAGTGAAACAGGGATCCTGTCCGATCTGCGGCATGGGTCTTGAGCTCGAATCTGCCACGATGCAGGAAGAGGGGCCCAATCCCGAGCTCATTGATTTCACCAGACGGTTCTGGGTCGGTGCAATTCTGACTGTCCCTCTGCTCGTGCTCGCAATGGCACCGTATGTCGGCCTTTCGAGTATCCGCGCCTTTTTCGGCGATCGCACAGCCATGTGGCTGGAACTCGCGCTCGCCACTCCGGTCATCCTGTGGTCGGGCTGGCCCTTCTTCGAGCGTGGCTGGAACAGTTTCCGGACCTGGAACCTCAACATGTTCAGTCTGATATCGATGGGCGTTGCCGCCGCCTATTTGTTCAGCGTGGTCGCGCTTGTCGCGCCAGGGATCTTCCCGGATGGCTTTAGGGACGAGGAAGGTCACGTCGGGGTCTATTTCGAGGCAGCGGCGGTCATCGTCACGCTGGTTCTGCTTGGCCAGGTGATGGAGCTTCGCGCCCGCGAGGGAACGGGCAAGGCCATCAAGGCGCTCCTCGACATGGCGGCAAAGACCGCTCGAAG
>JBFXHW010000263.1:0-4521 GCA_050176605.1 Sphingobium sp.
TACCACCTATGCCACGCTACGCTCCGACGACCGTGGAGAAAGGGTTTCCAGGGTCAAGCAGATCGTCCAATGGTTGGGCTCCGACTTCGATGGAGTGATCATTTTCGACGAGGCGCACGCCATGCAGAACGCCGCAGGCGGCAAGGGTGAACGGGGGGACGGCGCTGCGTCCCAGCAGGGTCGCGCTGGCCTGCGCCTTCAGCACGCCCTGCCGAATGCCCGCGTCGTCTATGTCTCCGCGACCGGCGCCACCACCGTTCATAACCTTGCCTATGCGCAGCGGCTCGGCCTTTGGGGCGGCGAGGATTTTCCGTTTTCGACGCGGGCCGAGTTCGTGGAGGCGATCGAGGCCGGCGGCGTCGCGGCGATGGAGGTTCTGGCCCGCGACCTTCGCGCGCTCGGTCTCTATACCGCCCGCTCGCTCTCCTTCGACGGGGTGGAATACGAGCTGGTCGAGCACGCGCTGACGCCTGAGCAGACCCGCATCTACGACGCCTATGCCGGAGCATTCCTGAAGTTATGCTCACCTCGTCATAAGGCCAGTTATCCGCAGCAGGCCATAATGCGAAGGAAGGCGACGAGGTTGTCGGAAGTTCGGGGTTTCTGGCCGCATTCCTCCGCATTATTTCAGAGCGTATCGAGCCAAGCGAGAACGCTCGTATCGCGTTTCCAAGAGGGCTGGTGGCCGGGTGTTTCGGGAACACTGACCTTTTCCAATGCCTTGCGCTTGGTTTCGAGATTGGCTCTGGCGTAATGGTTCGTCGTATCGAGGCTCACGTGACCGAGCCAGCTACGGATGACCGTGACGTCGACGCCTGCCGATATGAGATGCACGGCTGTTGCGTGCCGGAAGGCATGTGGCGTTACATGCTTGTCGCGCAGCGTCGGCGTGGTTTCGGCCGCCCCCTTCACATAGGCGGCTAGCTTGAACCGAACCCCCGATGCGCTGAGCGGTTCGCCATAGCGGTTGACGAACAGCCTCTGGTCCGGCGCCCGTGGTTGCCGTTCGAGCAGCTTCTGCAACAACATCACGGTTTCCGGCCAGAGCGGGCAGATGCGCTCTTTTCGACCCTTGCCGGTAAGGCGAACGCAACTCGGACTGTCGAACCGGATCGCATCGGGGCACAGATCGAGCGCTTCCTGTATTCGCGCGCCGCTGTTGTAGAGGAACGAGAGCAAGGCGTGATCGCGCATACCTGCGAGTGTCGAACGATCAGGCTGAGCCAGGATCGCCGCCACGTCTGCCGGGTCCAGATAGCATGGTTCCGAGACGGGTCCGCGTTTTATCGGGATGTTGAGGATTTCGACGCATTGGGCGATCGATCCGGGATCCCTGGTCGCAACGAAGTTGAAGAAGCTGCGTATCGCTGCAAGCCGGCAGTTTCGCGTGCCGATCGTGCCGCCGCGTTCGTGCTCGGCGTGACCGAGGAACGCGATGACCTCTCCGGCGGTCAGATCGGTCAGCGTGATCAGCGCCACCTTCTTGCCTGAGCGCTGTGCAACGAACTGAAGGAAGAGCCGCCAGGCATCCCGATACGACCGCACCGTATGGATGGAGGCATTGCGCTGCTCGACCAGCCATTCGTAAAAGAACGCCCGCATCAACCACGGGAACTGATTGCTCCTGGTCATGCTCGCACCTCCGGCCCGATGTTGAGGCATGGCGCGCCCAGCACGCGGAACCGCTCATTGGCGTGATGCAGCAGGTCCTGCGTGACGGTGATGTAGACTAGGGTCGAGTTGATGTCCCGATGGCCGAGATAGGTGGCGAGGAACGGCAGGCGATCCTGTGGGTTGATGCCTGCCTCGTACCATTCGATAATCCGGTTCACGACCATCGAATGCCGTAGGTCGTGCAGGCGAGGCCCCGTCCGCCCGCGAGGCGGTTTCAGGCCGGCACGGCGTATGACGTCAACAAGCAGCCAGGCGACTGCCGCTTTCGTATATCGATCGCCATACTGTTCATGCCAGAATAGGCCGGAGCGTGGATCAGGGGACCCGCCGGCGCGGCGGCGGGCTTCGGTGTATGAACGAAGCTCGCCCATCACGCTGTCGGGAAGCGGCAGGATCCTGCTCTTGTAGAACTTCGTCTGGCGGATGGTGATGGTGCCGCCCTGGAAGTCGACATCACCAATGTCGAGGCGGGCCAGTTCACTACGCCGCAGACCCGCGCAATAGGCGAGCAGCAGCATGGTATAGATGCTCGACGGGCGAAGCGGCGCTCGTGGTGAAGGGTAAGAACGCGCGACGTCGAGCATGCGCCGCACATCGGCGGGGGTGTAGATGTGCGGTTTTCGCCAATGCCTGGCTACTTCCTTTTCCGGGCGCGGATCAGGTCGGCGGGGTGGGATTGATGGGTCCTTGTGACGCAGGATTTTCGCGAGGACACGCTTCAGCTTTTCGCACTCATTCGGATGATTGCGCGTGGTCTTGGCGGCAGACCAGTGTTCGAGCATCACCTCAAGCGGCTGATCCTGAAGCTCTGGGTTCAACTGAAGGAAGCGGTCGAGCCGCCATAGCCGCACCGTTTGTGCAGTGTATTTGTAACCACGGTTGCGCATTAACGTGACGTGCTCGGCCATCATTTTGCCCAGTACGCTTCCGAACTGCCTGGGCTGGTGTAGCTCGGCAAGCGCGCTATCCGGGTCGCTGGAAGCCAGCGCGCGCCAAATCGGCTTGCACTGTTTGATATTGCAAGCTTCAGCCAGCGCCGCGACGGGATTGCGTTCGATCGCCCCGATTTCCTCAAGGTGATCGAGGAAGCGGTCGATAATCCGGGTGCGGTGCAGCCGCGTCGTCGTGGCCCACCGTCCCGGCGATACATTCAGCCATGCCACCAGCATATTCTTGTCGAGCCTGGCCTGGCGTTCGGCAACATCTTGGAAGATGTTGAGCGCCTGCCTGTAGTAGATGGGACTGTTCGTGGTGCGCAGGTTGAGACCTGCAACGTACCGCGCGATCAGCTTGCGATCAGGGTCGGGCCATCTCGTCATGACCGCGCCTCCCGTCCCGGCACGTCGAGCGCTATGGCCCTCAGGTCCTCGGTGGCCAGTTTCAGATACGGGGCCGTGGATTCTGTCGAGCGATGCCCGAGCAGATCGCCGATCACCTTCTGGGGCACAGCGGCGCGCAGCATTTCGACTGCGCGTGCATGGCGGAAGATATGGGAGCCGTTCTTACCAGCCGGCGTAACGCCAGCATCGTCAAGGCGCCGTCGCACCATGCTGGCAAGCATACCGAGCTTGCGATAAGGCGCGCGTGTTCGCACGAAGATCTCGCGGGCATCTGTCGCAGGCCGCCCAGTCTGCAGATAGGCAAGCATCGCTTCACCCACCGGCGCCATCAATGGCAGGAATGAGCATGCCTGCGTCTTGGTGTGCCTGATGCGGATCGATTCACCCCGCCAGTCTATATCCTCGATCCGGAGATTGCAGATTTCGCCCGATCTCAGGCCATAGGTCGCAAGCAATTGCAGGATGGCATGATCCCGCAGGCCCGTCGGCGTCTTGTCCTCCTCCGATGCCTGCAGAACCGCAGCGACCTGATCCGGTGTAAGGATCGAGGGCACACCTTCATAGGCATAGAGCAAAGGGGCGATGACATGCGGCGATAAATCGATGGCGACGCGCCCTGTCCGATGGAGATAGCGCAGCATCGAGCGAAGGCGCTCCGCCACATCCTTCACGGACCTGCGCGTCTGATGAGGACTGCGGGTGTCCATGTAACGGTCAATGTCGCTGACGGTCATTGTCATCAGGCTATCGGGACCGTGCCGATCGAGCTGCCAGAGCAGAAAGTTCCGGCCCTCCCACATCAGCGCGTCGATGCTGGCCGCAGCAAGACCTCGTTCTTCGCGCAGCCAAGTCTCGTACTCGTCGCAGATGGCAAAGCGCAGTGCGTCGGCCGCGCAGGTCGCTTTCGGCGGGGACGGCCATTGACCCTGTGCGAGCCGCAGCAGGGCATGGATTCCGGAACGCGGGATAGAGTGCCAATACCGCGCGGGTGCCCGACCATGGCGTTTGCGGAACATCGCGATCGCATATCGCAGGTACTCGGCCACCTGACCTTCGGACACATCCATGATCGGAATGTCGTGCTCAGTAAGGTATTCCACGAACCCGCGCGCATAGGCGCAGTAGTTCCCGATCACCACAGGGCTGTATCGTTGCTTGGTCAGTACAATTCTGAGCTCGGCGATGAGCTCGTAATCGACATTCAACATCATTGGTTCCTCTGCTTGTCAAAACGACAGCAAAGGTCAGACAGAAAATAATGCTGAGCAAATCCCGTCCGCGGAAGCTGGAACCCCGCGGATTTCAAGCGGTGCAGCCGCCTTCCTTCGCATTATGGCCTGCTGCGGATAACTGAAGTTATGCTCACCTCGTCATAACTCGAGCCAGGAGCCGATATAGTCGGCATGGCGCACGGTCGGGACGATGCCGAGCGAGGCGCAGCAGAACGCCGAAATCAATTCGGCCGTGATTTCCTCGACCGAATAGAGCTTCGAGCCGAAGGAGCCGG
>JBFXHW010000264.1:0-4507 GCA_050176605.1 Sphingobium sp.
CCGACACGCAGTTCCACCTCGGCGGGCATCGATTCGGCGACCGGGCAATGCGGCGTGGTCAGTGTCATGGTGACGACGGCATGACCGTCTTCGCTGACGTCGACACCGTAGATCAGGCCAAGGTCGGATATATTTACCGGAATTTCCGGGTCGAAGATTTCCTTCAGCGCATCGATGATCGCGTCATAGGTGCTGCCGCCCGGCTCGCCCACGTTTGGAGCTTCCGGCTGCTGCGCCAGAAAGCCCTCCAGATAGTCGCGCTTGCGCTCCAGCCTTTCGGACGCGCTTTCCCCGGAGGCGTCGGTAACCCGCGCCTTGGGCGGGGAGTTGACAGCGTCCACCTCTTCAATCTCGATCTTGCGTTCCTCGTTCATGC
Source organism: Sphingobium sp. (assembly GCA_050176605.1). Lineage (GTDB taxonomy): Bacteria > Pseudomonadota > Alphaproteobacteria > Sphingomonadales > Sphingomonadaceae > Sphingobium. The sequence continues at coordinate 377 of JBFXHW010000264.1, forward strand.
GAAGATCTTCCTCACTCGCTCGATTCCCTTTACCAGTGCCTCAACATCGCTCTCGTCGTTATAGATACCGAAGCTGGCGCGGGCGGTCGCTTCCACGCCGAGATGCGCCATCAATGGCTGGGCGCAATGATGCCCGGCGCGGATCGCCACTCCTGCTTCATCCAATATGGTGCCGACATCGTGGGGATGAACCCCCTCGACCTCGAAACTCACGATCCCGGCGCTGTTGTCCGGCCCGAACAGACGAACGCTGTTCAGGGACGACAGGGCGTCGCGTGCCTGCAGCAACAAAGAATCCTCATGAGCCGTAATGGCGTCCATGCCGATCCGCTCCACATAGTCGATCGCCGCTGTTAAACCCACCGCCTCCACGATCGCGGGCGTCCCCGCCTCGAATCGCGTTGGCGCCGGAGCATAGGTGGTTCTTTCAAACGACACCCTGTCGATCATGGACCCGCCGCCCTGCCAGGGCGGCATGGCATCGAGCAGCGAGCTGCGCCCCCACAGCGCACCGATGCCGGTCGGGCCATAAAGCTTGTGCGCCGAAAACACATAGAAGTCGCAGCCCATTGCGGAGACGTCGACCCGCAGGCGCGGCACTGCCTGACAACCGTCAATCAGAATCTTGGCTCCGGCCGCATGCGCGATCTCGCTGGCGCGTTTCACGTCGAGCACGCTACCCAGGACGTTGGAGACGTGGGCCAGCGCGACGAGCTTGTGCTCGGGCCGGATCATCGCGGCCATGGAGTCGAGATCGATCGAACCCTCATCCGTCAGCGGCACGACATCAATCGCCGCACCGACCCGTTCGGCAAGCAACTGCCATGGCACGATATTGCTATGATGTTCGAGGCGGGAGAGCAGGATACGGTCCCCCGCGCCGATATTGGCCGCACCCCAGCTTTGCGCGACGAGATTGATGCCCTCGGTTGCGCCGCGCACAAAGACGATCTCGTTCTCGCTTGCCGCGCCGAGGAACCCCGCAACCCGCCGCCTCGCCGCCTCATAGGCGAGCGTCATGCTGGCCGAGCGCGCGTAAACGCCGCGATGGACGGTCGCATAATCCTGCCCCAGGGCACGAGCGACAGCATCGAGCACGACCTGCGGCTTTTGCGCGGTCGCGGCGGTATCGAGATAATGCCAGTCGCCGCCGCTCTCGGTCTTCATCCCGGGAAAATCTGCACGGAGCGACTGGATGGACGCGGCGACGTTCATGCCCGACCCTCCGCCATGCTTTCCAGCTTTTCGAGCGCTGCCGCCTCGAACCCTTCGCGCGTGGCGTCGTCCGCAATACCGTCAAACACACCGGCAACGAAGGCGCGCAACAAAAGCGTGCGGGCGGTCGCCGGATCCATGCCGCGCGACGCCATGTAGAATAATGCGGCCTTGTCCAGTTCTCCTACGGTTGCGCCATGCGCACATTTTACGTCGTCGACGAAGATCTCAAGTTCGGGCTTGGCGTTGGCTGTGGCTGTCCGGTCGAGCAGCATCGCCTTCACGGACTGCTCGGCATCAGTCTGCTGCGCGCCGCGCGAGACCGCGATCTTGCCAAGATAGCTGCCGGTCGCATGGCCGCCGAGGATCGAGCGCACCGTCTGCCGGCTTGTCGCGCCGGGTTCGGCATGGGTGACAACGGTAACGATTTCCAGAGTCTGGTCACCGCCACCAATGATCGCGGCATTGAGGTCGAAATGCGCGCCCTCATGCAGCGTCACGTCGAAAGTGACTCGCCCCAGCTTTCCACCCATATTAAGGACGTGAAAGTCGAGCCGCGAGTCGGCCTCCAGAACGATCCTGTAATCCTGAACCGCAACGGCATTTGCTGCGTTTTGCTGCAGCAATTGCTGCGCAGCATTTTCTGCAGCATTGACCCTGATTTCAATCGGCTTTGGTAACGGCCACACAGAGGCCAACGCCTCCAGATCGCTATAGCGCCATTCCTCCATTTTGCGGGTGGGAAGCGCCGTCATGCCGCGATGACCTCCGCATAGCCTTCGCGTTCCAGCGCCAGCGCGAGGTCCGGCCCACCGGATTTCACGATCCTTCCGTTGCTCAGGATATGCACGAAGTCGGGCTTCACATAATCGAGCAAGCGCTGATAGTGCGTGATCAGCAGTACAGCCTTGTCGGGCCTTCGCATGATTGCGTTGATGCCCGCGCCAACGATTTTCAACGCGTCGATGTCGAGGCCGCTGTCGGTCTCGTCGAGAATGGCGAGCTTCGGATCGAGAATGCCCATCTGCACCATCTCGTTGCGTTTCTTCTCGCCGCCCGAAAAGCCGACATTCACCGACCGCTTCAGCATTTCCATGTCGAGATCGAGAAGAGCCGCCTTTTCCTTCGCGAGCTTGATGAAATCTCCGCCCGACAGTGGCTCTTCGCCCCGCGCCCTGCGTTGGGCGTTCAGGCTTTCGCGCAGAAACTGAAGGTTGGAAACACCTGGAATCTCGACCGGATATTGAAACCCGAGAAACAACCCCGCCGCCGCACGCTCATGCGGTTCCATTTCCAACAGATCCGCGCCGTCGAACGTCACGCTGCCGCCCGTAACCTCATAGCCCGGGCGACCGCCCAGCGTATAGGCAAGTGTCGATTTGCCCGCGCCATTGGGGCCCATGATCGCATGCACCTCGCCCGCATTTATGCTGAGCGACAGGCCCTTCAGGATCGGCCGGGAACCATTTGCGACCGCAACGGTATTGAAAAGATTATCGATAACTAGCATTGAAAACTCCGAAGGCCGCTGAACGCCGGCCTGACGGAGCGTTCAGCTAGATCATCACCCGGGCGAAGGCCATATGCGCCCGTTCGATCGCCGCTTCCTCGATCATCGGATCGACGATACCCATACCGCCTTCCGCGTGAGTCAAGGCTATGTCCTGCGTATGATGCGGGTTCTGTGTCTCGATGTCGGACGCGAGCTGATGCTGCACCTCTGTCCGCACGATCGCACAGGCCGTCATCGCCTCGCTCGCCATGTGCGCGGCGCTGGTCAGCGGCTGTGCATCCACCTGCATCAGGACGCAATTGCGATAGCGGTCGAGGGAGGCGCCGAAGGCCGGCGTGAAGGGCATGTCCGCCGGAGAGTGAACGGACGCGATGGCTGCGTTTTTCGCCAGCGCCGGTGCCGTCGAAAAGCTTAATGCGGTAACCATGATCATCGCCACTTCTCGCCGCATTCCGCCGATCTCCTGTCTCAGAAGTTACGCGAATCCGGGATTCGCTCCGCTGATAGGGAGATAACCGTCCTGCCCTGCGGCTGGCAAATGCGTTAAGGACGATTGCAGCATTAACCATCATCCGACGCTCCCCTCAAGGCTGATGCCCAGCAGCTTCTGCGCCTCTACCGCAAACTCCATCGGAAGCTGCTGCAGCACTTCGCGCGCAAAGCCATTCACGATCAGCCCCACAGCCGATTCGGCATCCAGTCCACGTTGCATCGCGTAGAAAAGCTGATCATCGCTGATCTTGCTCGTCGTCGCCTCGTGCTCGATCGTCGCAGAGGGATTCTTCACCTCGATATAGGGAACGGTATGCGCGCCGCATTCCGACCCGAGCAAAAGGCTGTCGCACTGGGTGAAGTTGCGCACATTTTCGGCCTGCGGCGCGACGCGCACCAGCCCGCGATAGGTGCCGCTGGATTTGCCAGCGCTGATCCCCTTGGAGATGATCGTCGACCGGCTGTTCCTGCCGTTGTGGATCATCTTCGTGCCAGTATCGGCCTGCTGGAAATTGTTGGTTACGGCGACCGAATAGAATTCGCCCACGCTGTTCTCGCCGTTCAGCACGCAGCTCGGATATTTCCAGGTGATGGCGCTGCCGGTTTCGACCTGTGTCCAGCTTATCTTGCTGTTCTTCCCCTGACACAGCCCGCGCTTGGTCACGAAATTATAGATGCCGCCCTTGCCATCCGCATCGCCGGGATACCAGTTCTGCACGGTCGAATATTTGATCTCGGCATCGTCGAGCGCGACGAGCTCGACAACGGCGGCGTGAAGCTGATTCTCGTCACGTTGCGGAGCGGTGCAGCCTTCGAGATAGGAGACATAGGCGCCCTTTTCGGCGACGATAAGCGTCCGCTCGAACTGACCTGTATTCTCGGCATTGATGCGAAAATACAGGTCAGTTCGA
>JBFXHW010000265.1:0-4500 GCA_050176605.1 Sphingobium sp.
TCCGCCCACGCCCGACTTGCCCGGGATACCGACGCGATAGGCAAAATCTCCCGACGCATCATAATGGCCGCATGTCAGCATCAGCGCGTTGATGCGGCGTGCGCGACGCTCGGAAACCACCCGACCACCGTTCGGATGGCGACCGTCGAGCATCAGGAATCGGCCCGCCTGCGCGAGCTGGCGGCAATTCATTTCGATTGCGCAGTGATGGAAATAGGTGCCGAGCACCATTTCGACCGGATGATTGAGATTGCCGAACGCCCGCATATAGTTGGCGAGAGCCCGGTTTCGAAAGCCGGTCTCCTCCTCGGACCGGGCAATTGCCTCGTCGACCGAGATATCGTCTTCTTCCGCAAGATAACGAATGAAGCGCAGCATCTCGCCGATCGCCTCCCGCGGGCGGTTGCCACCCAGATTGATGTCGGTGACGACGATCGCGCCGGAATTGATGAAGGGGTTACGGGGAATGCCTGCTTCATATTCCAGTTGGACGATGGAGTTGAAGGCGCTGCCGGATGGCTCACGGCCGACCCTGTCCCACAACTGATCGCCGGACTTGCCAAGCGCGAGGGTCAGCGCGAACACCTTTGAGATTGACTGGATCGAAAAGCCGGTTCCGGCATCTCCACCGCAAACCAGCGCGCCGTCCGCCGTCGCGATGGCGATCCCGAAACGGGCGGGATCGGCCTTTGCAAGCCCCGGGATATAGGTCGCGACTTCGCCCCTCAGGGTTTCACCCTGCATCTTGTCGACGATACCGTCGACGATCTGGCTGAGATCGTTGCTCGCCACCGCTGCCCGCGTCCTTCGCCGCTATTTCTTTTTTGCCGCCGCCTTCTTGGTTCCGCCCCGTCCCTTTTTCTTGGCTGGGCCCTTAGCGGCCCGGTCATCGATCAACTTGGCCGCTTCCTCCAGCGTGAGCGCATCCTGCTCCACCGTCTTGGGCAGTGTCGCATTGGTCGTGCCGTCGGTGACATAGGGGCCGTAGCGCCCTGCCATCAGCTTTATTTCCACATCGGTCCGCGGATGCTTGCCAAGTATTTTCAGGGGCTCCCGCGAACCGCCGCCGCCGCGCCGTCCGGCACCGTCCGCCGCATCGGCGAGTTTCGCGACGGCGGCGTTCATGCCCGTCTCGAAAATCTCCGCGGTGGAACCGAGCCGTGCATATTTGCCATCATGCGCCAGATAGGGGCCGTAGCGGCCGATGCTGGCGATGATCGGCTTGCCCGTCTCCGGATGCTCGCCAACTTCGCGCGGAAGCGAGAGCAGCTTCACCGCCCAGTCCAGCGTCAGCTCCCCGTCCGGCAAATCCTTCGGAATCGAAGACCGCTTGGCCTCCTTGCCCGATCCCATCTCGACATAGGGACCAAAGCGGCCGGACTTGCGGGTAATATCCTCGCCTGTCTCCCGATGCTTGCCCAGCACCTCCGGCCCGCTGTCCGCGCCCTCGCCCTGCCCACCCGGTTGGCCGAACTTTCGGGTATATTTGCAGTCGGGATAGTTGGAGCAGGCGATGAACGCGCCAAAGCGGCCTCCACGCAACGACAGCCGCCCGTCCCCGCACAGCGGACACTGGCGGGGGTCGGTCCCGTCGCCCTTGTCGGGAAACAGCATCGGCGCAAGAAACTGGTCGAGATCGGCCGTGACGTCCGACGGCTTTTTTTCCATCACCTCGGCTGTCTTGGGCTTGAAGTCCCGCCAGAAGGCGTCGAGCACCGCCTGCCACTGAGCCCGGCCCCCAGAGATGTCGTCGAGTTCTTCCTCCAGCCCGGCGGTAAAATCATAGCTCACATAGCGATCGAAAAAGCGTTCGAGGAACGCTGTCACCAGCCGCCCGCTCTCCTCGGCGAAGAAGCGGTTCTTCTCGATCCGCACATAGTCGCGGTCCTTCAGCACCTGGATGGTCGAGGCATAGGTCGAAGGCCGGCCTATCCCCAACTCCTCAAGCCGCTTGACCAGAGAGGCCTCGCTGTAACGTGGCGGCGGCTGGGTAAAATGCTGCTCGGCCGTCACCTCATGTTTGGCGGGTACGTCGCCCTGAGACAGGCGAGGCAGCAGCTTCGAATCCTCATCCTCGCTGTCATCGCGCCCTTCCTCGTACAGCGACAGGAAGCCCGGGAAGATCACCACCTGTCCGGTCGCGCGCAATCCGTGGCTGCCGCTCGCATCCAGCATCTCGACGGTCGTGCGCTCCAGCCGCGCCGAGGCCATCTGGCTGGCCAGTGCACGCTTGAAGACCAGATCATAGAGCCTTGCATGATCGCCACCGCCGACCTTGTCCCGGCCGAAATCAGTCGGACGAATCGCCTCGTGCGCCTCCTGGGCATTTTTGGCCTTTGTCTGGTACTGGCGCGGATTTTCAGGAAGGTAACCGCCGTCGAACCGGTCGGCAATCGCCTTGCGCGCCGCCGAAATGGCGCTGCCGTCCATCTGAACGCCGTCGGTACGCATATAGGTGATCGCGCCGTCCTCGTAGAGCTGTTGCGCGATCCGCATTGTGTGGCTGGCGGAGAAACCGAGCTTGCGCGCTGCCTCCTGTTGAAGGGTCGATGTCGTGAAGGGCGGCGGAGGATTACGGGTAAGCGGCTTTGTCTCGACGCTCTCGACCGTGAAGCGTCCCGCCTCGACATCGGCCTTGGCGGCAAGCGCATCGCCTTCCCTGCCAATAGAAAGGCGCTCGATCTTCTCCCCGCGCCATTTGACAAGGCGCGCCGTGAACGCCCGTCCGTCATGCTCCATCTCGGCCGCGACCGACCAATATTCCTGCGGGACGAACGCCTCAATCTCGCGTTCACGCTCCACCACCAGCCGCAGCGCGACAGATTGCACGCGGCCAGCCGACTTCGCTCCGGGTAGCTTTCGCCACAGCACCGGCGACAGGGTGAAGCCAACCAGATAATCGAGCGCGCGCCGCGCGCGATAGGCGTCGATCAGATCCTCGTCCAGTTGGCGCGGCTTTGCCATCGCATCGGTCACCGCCGCCTTGGTGATCGCGTTGAACGTCACGCGGTCTACCTGTTTCGGCAGTGCCTTCTTGTTCTTCAGAACCTCCAGCACATGCCAGCTTATCGCCTCGCCCTCGCGATCGGGGTCGGTGGCGAGGATCAGCCGGTCCGCCTTCTTCGCTTCGTCAGTGATGGCCTTGAGCTGGCGCCCCTTGTCGCCATAATTCTCCCACTGCATCGCAAAGCCATCGTCCGGATCGACCGAGCCATCCTTCGCGGGAAGGTCGCGCACATGACCATAGGAGGCAAGGACATGATAGTCGCCGCCCAGATATTTCTCGATGGTCTTGGCCTTGGCTGGGGATTCAACGATGACGAGTTGCATGGGATATAGGTGTTTCCGGTCCTTGTACGTACGCGCGAGGGTGTAGGAGGATCGGTGGGCACGTCAAGCACCCTTCTTATCCGATGTAGGACACCTTTCCTCCGCTGTGCCGTTCTAGCCTGCCGGCCAGCTCCATTTCCAGAAGCGCCGTCTGCACGGCGGCAGGCGCGAGACCGGATTGCCGGACGAGTTCATCGACCGCGACCGGCACCGGCCCGAGCAGCGTATCGAGATCCGCGCGGTTGCCGTCGCCAACCTCTTCTGGTGGTGCCTCCATCTCCGCAATGCGGCATGGCTCGCGGAGCAGACGCGGATCGATATGCGAAATCGCTTCCAGAACATCTGCTGCGGTTTGGATCAATGTTGCCCCCTCGCGGATGAGTTGGTTGCACCCTTGGGCACGAGGATCGAGCGGCGATCCGGGAACGGCCAGAACCTCACGACCATAGTCTCCCGCAAGGCGAGCGGTGATGAGCGAACCGGATTTCGGCGCCGCCTCTACCACGATGGTCGCCCTGCAAAGCCCCGCGATGATCCGGTTACGATGAGGGAAATGCCGTGCAAGCGGAGCGGTTCTGGGCGGCTGTTCCGCGATCAGCAGGGCACGGGTCGCAACCTTCTCCTGAAGGTCCGCATGTTCGGGCGGATAGGCGATGTCGATCCCGCTGGCGATCACACCGATCGTCGCCCCTCCTGCCTGTTCCTCGCCCAGCGCACCCTGATGCGCTTCGCCGTCAATACCCCGCGCAAGGCCGGAAACCACGATCACCCCCTCGGCCGCGAGCTGTTGTGCCAACCCGCGCGCAAAGCGACGAGCGGCGGCCGACGCGTTGCGCGCGCCCACCATCGCCACACAATTCCCGCTGGCCAGTGTCAGGTCGCCGCGCCACGTCAATACAGGCGGCGCATCCGGAGTCTCCGCCAGCATGTTGGGATAATCTGCATCGCCCCAGACGAGATGCCGTGCACCCAGCGCCTCTGCCCGAGCGATTTCAATGGCAATCTCGCGCTCAGGGGTGGCCTCGAACCGCCCGCCGCCACGTTGCGCCATGCCGGGCAGTGCCCGCAAAGCCTCGGTCGCATCGCCGAAGCGCGCAATCAACTGGCGATAGCTTACCGGGCCGATGCGCGGCGACCGGGCCAGACGGATCGCGTCGAACCGCTTTTGGT
>JBFXHW010000266.1:0-4484 GCA_050176605.1 Sphingobium sp.
CTTATTGACGAGTTCGCTTCGGCCGATCAGGGAGGTGCCGTGAGTGACCTTCCCATCAATACCGTTTTGCCGGAGCTTTTGGCGGTACTGGATACCGGAAGCAGCGCCGTGCTGGTCGCTCCCCCCGGCGCGGGAAAGACCACTGCGGTCGCGCCAGCGCTGCTGGATCGCGACTGGTGCGCTGGCGAGGTGCTGCTTCTGTCACCGAGGCGAGTTGCTGCAAGGGCGGCGGCCGAACGTATGGCGGAAATGGCGGGCGAACCGGTCGGACGGACCTTTGGATATGCTACGCGGATGGAAACGAAGCGGTCGTCCGCCACGCGCGTAACCGTCCTGACCGAAGGCATTTTTCGGCGACGGATACAGGAAGACCCGGAGCTGGCAGGCATCTCGGCTGTGCTGTTCGACGAGGTGCATGAGCGCAGCCTCGACGGCGATTTCGGCCTTGCGCTCGCACTGGATGTTCAGGAAGCGCTGCGCCCTGACCTGCGACTTGTCGCGATGTCGGCTACGCTTGACGGATCGCGGTTTGCTGCATTGCTCGGTGATTGTCCGGTGATTGAAAGCGAGGGCAAAAGTTTCCCCCTGGAACTGCGCCATATAGGGCGCCGCGCCGGGTTGCGGATAGAGGATGACATGGCTGACGCCTGCCGCCGCGCGCTCCAGGAAGCGCCAGAAGGTGACCTCCTGGCCTTCCTGCCTGGCGCAGCAGAGATAAGCCGGACGGCCGAGCGCCTCGAAGGGGTCGGGGGTGTGGTCGTCTGTCCCCTCCACGGATCGCTGGAACCGGCGGACCAGAGGCGCGCGCTTGCCGCCGACGCGGCGGGACGGCGCAAGATCATCCTTGCCACCAATATCGCTGAAACGAGCCTGACCGTGCCTGGCGTGCGAATCGTGATCGACAGCGGCCTTGCTCGCCGTGCGCGATACGACCGCGCGGCGGGCGTCATCCGGCTGGCCACGGAGAAGGCAAGCCGGGCTGCCGTGATCCAGCGGGCGGGGCGCGCAGCGCGGCAGGGGCCGGGCATTGCCTTCCGCCTGTGGGAAGAGGCAGCGAATGGCGGGTTATCGCCTTACGATCCTCCCGAAATCCTCGAAAGCGACCTGTCGTCGTTGTTGCTCGAATGCCTGATCTGGGGCGTTGCCGACCCGGCCAGCCTTGCATGGCTGGATTCACCGCCACGCCCTGCGCTGGAAGAGGCGAAGAAGCGGTTGACCGACCTCGGGGCGCTTGCACCCGATGGTGCGATTACCCCGCATGGGCGCGAAATCGCGGGGCTTCCGCTGGAGCCCCGGATCGCGCACATGCTTCTTGCCGCGCGCGATCTGGGGCTGAGGGAAATGGCGGCGGACATCGCGGTTCTGCTGGGTGAACGAGGGCTTGGCGGCAACGATATCGACATTTCACAGCGCTTGCGTCGCTGGAAGGCTGAAAAGGGCCAGCGCGCCAAGGCGGCGCATGCAATGGCGCGCCGCTGGTCCAAATTGGTTGGAGAGGAGAGGGGAGATATTGCCGCTGACCCTGCAATCGCTCCGGGTATATGCCTTGCGCTCGCCTTTCCCGATCGCGTGTCGAAGCGACGCTCGGCCGACGGCGCGGACTGGATCAGTGTGGGCGGTCGAGGGTTCAGACTGGACCGGCTCTCGCCGCTCGCACGTGAGGAATGGCTCGCGGTGGGAGAAGTGCAGGGTAGCGCGGCTGGAGCGCGCATCCTCGCCGCCGCGCCTGTCGATGCCGCGTCGGTCGAGCGTCTTTTTGGCGAGCGGATCACGGAAGAACGGGTTGTCCGCTTTCGCGCCGACACCGGTGGCATAGAGGCGTTGCGGCGACGCGGGCTCGGCGCGATCCTTCTCGCCAGCGCGAATGACGATAGTCCGGATATGCAGATGGTGGTGGATGCGCTGATGAAGGGCGTCAGGGACTCGGGTCTGGATGTGCTGCCTTGGCCGAAACGCGCTTTGGCCACGCGGATGCGTGCGCGATTTGCCGGGATAGAAGTGCTTTCCGATGCGGCGCTGTTTGCCGATCTGGACGAATGGCTGGCGCCTCTCCTTGAAGGAAAACGGAGGCTGGGCGATATCGATCCCGCCGCGCTTGCCTCGATTGTCGACATGCGCTTGGGCTGGGACGGAAAGCAGGCGCTCGACCGGTTGGCGCCGGAAGCCTTCCTCTCACCCATGGGTATATCGGTGCCGATCGACTATGAGGCGTCTGGCGGGCCGGAAGTCGAGATCCGTGTGCAGGCGCTGTTTGGCCTGTCGGAGCATCCCGTCATTGGCCCGGATCGCATACCGCTCCGCCTCAGCCTTACGTCGCCGGCCGGGCGACCGATCCAGACCACGGCCGATCTGCCGGGCTTCTGGAAGGGAAGCTGGGCCGAAGTGGCGAAGGAAATGCGCGGGCGCTATCCAAGACATCCCTGGCCGGACGATCCGGCGAATGCGGCCGCCACATTGCGAACGAAACGCGCCGACGCGCGCGGCAAATCTTGACGAAGCAATCGCCATTGCGCATGGGAGGGCGATAGCGCCAACGAAGGAGGCTCGCTTGTCCGCGCATATCTATCAGATACCGAAAAACGCGATGCAGTCCGGCAAGGCGCGCACCTCGACATGGGTATTGGAGTATGACCCGGCGGAAGCGAAAAAGCCCGATCCGTTGACCGGCTGGGCGGGGTCGGGGGATACGCGTCAGCAACTGCGACACAATTTTCCGTCGCTGGAAGCCGCGAAAGCCTATGCCGAGCGCGCGGGCATTTCCTATCACGTTTCAATGCCGCCGCCCAAGAGCCTGAAGATTCAGGCCTATGCGGACAATTTTCGATAGGCCAAAGGGCATCAATCCTTCAGAAACCCGGCCCCCAGCACGACCAGCAGCTTCACGTCGATAGCCATGCCTTTCGCGCGGCATACCGCGACATAGCTCGCGATATCCGACAGCGGTACGCGATGGACGATTATGTTTTCGTCTTCGAGGCCTCCGCCGGCATGCACGCGGGTCAGCCCTTTTGCGCTGAACAGCGTGAAGCTCTCGGATACCATGCCGGGCGAACTGAAATATTCACCCAGATCCTCCATATGCGCAGCCCGATAGCCCGTTTCCTCCTCCAGCTCGCGGATCGCTGCCAGCGAGGCATCTTCGCCTTTCGCGCCATCGTCGTCGCCGACCAGACCGGCGGGCAGTTCCAGGCAGACACGGCCCAGCGGTACGCGAAACTGTTCGACAAGAATGAGATGCGGGCCGTCATTGCCGCTCTCGTCGATCGCCAGAATAACGGCTGCCCGGATACCGCGGGCCCGCGAGACATACTCCCAGTGGCCCTGCCGCTTTGCGGTGATATAGTTTCCGGACCACATGATCTCGGCGGGTTCGGGGTTGCTGCTCATCACACCTCGGATTTCAGAGTTCGATCAGCCGGTCGGGCAGTTCGTTAGGATTGTTGATGCTTTTCGGGAGCCGTTCGGCGAGAACCGTGCCGATCATGCCGATGGCTTCGATCATGCCCTTTGCAGGATCGTCCGCGCGGAGACCGTCGATCAGTGCCGCCATGGCATCGCCCCAGCGTTCCGGCGCGACCTCGGCATTGATCGCCGCGTCGGCGACAATTTCGGCCCGGTGTTCGGCGACCGAGACATAGATCAGGATGGCCGTCCGGCCCATGGTCCGACCTTCACCGCAGGCGCGAAATATGGTTACGGCCTGCCGGCGCACGCGGCGGGTCTTCGTGCGGGGAGGTGTCAACGCCATGCGCAGCGGCATTACGGCCAATGCATAGCGGATCGCCAGAAACAGGAAGATTTCCGCGCCCAGCAAGATCGTGAGCTGCAGTGAGACCGGGAGGCTGTGGTCCCATCCGCCCAGCAAGCCGGTTACAAATCTTGAGAACCCGATAGGGAAGGCGGCGACCAGCGCAAGCAGGACGAGCATGCCCGCAATCGCATAATGCAGTCCTACATCATGATAGGCATCCGATCGCGGGGCGATCACTGTAATGATTTCGCCGTCGGTCGCCGTTTCTGCGGCACGAACGGCATCGCTGATCCGCTCATGGTCCGCCGTGCTGATATCGAGCGTTGCCATCACCACCCTCCCGATGCGCCGCCGCCACCGAAACTGCCGCCGCCGCCGGAGAAGCCGCCTCCACCGCCTCCGCCGAAACCGCCGCTTCCTCCACCCCAGCGCGAGGAGCCGCCGTTCGATGGTCCCCAGAGAATCACCGGTGCGATACCGCGGCGATATGCCCGGCCCGATCTCCCCCGTAGCAACATTGGTAGCACGAAGAACAGAAGGATGAAGACGACGAAGATGATCACCCCGCCATTCTCATCCGACCCTCGTTGCTCCTGCTCGGCCTGTTGAGCAAGCTTTCGCGCCTCCTCAGGCGGGAGTTTCAGGATCCTGACGATTTCGTCCACTCCGGGGGAAATGCCTCCCGGAAAATCGCCGTTCTTGAAATGGGGAATGATCGTGTTGCGGATGATCC
>JBFXHW010000267.1:0-4484 GCA_050176605.1 Sphingobium sp.
CCGATCTACCGGCCTCATAGGGGCCTATCACGACGCGAACAGCGTCCAGTGCCTTCCCTCCATTTGAGATGGGAATGATCTCCTGAGTCTTCATGTCGACGCAGCTATTGAATGACGCGAAACTATCCTCCGCTGCGCTCTTCACCGGTTCCCCGCGCTTTTCGGCGCGCTGGCGATCCAGTTCCTTGCAAAAGGCGTCGCGCTTCACGCTGGCCAACTTGCTGACGTCGATGAGATCATCCGTCGCACGGCGCTTGCCCGCCTCCCGGTCCCAGATCAACGTCGTCGTGAACGGCATGCCGTGGGCGCCGCCGGTATAGCTGTAACCCTCGCTCTGCATCACCAGCACCTCGGGCGTATCCGCAACAACGCTCCATTTCTGCTGATAACCGTAGGCGCGAAAGGCGAAACCATCCTTTTCCATGGACTTACGGTCCCTCTCCGCCTGCTCATGCGCTTCGGCATAGCGGGAGTCGGCATGGGATTTCAGCCAGTCGTTGAGCGGCGCTATCGCTACCGCTGAGGCGGGCCAGGCATATTCAAACTCCAGTGCGTCGTCCGTGCGTTTGATGGTCGTGCCGCTCGCAGGAGCCGCGGGTGCAGGAGGTTCGGGAGCAATCGCATTCGCGTGCGGAGCGACCATGTTCCCTGTGCCGCCATCCTCACTGCCCGAGCAGGACGAGAGCCCTATCGACATGATCGCGCCGGCCAGGACAGCCATCCTTGCATTCCATTGCATGACTGTACCTCTCACCACCTTGTCGATCCGATTCGGGATATCATGGCCCTTGCCGCCTGCCCACCCGTCTTTCGCCCGCTGAACCTGCTTGCCGGGACCGGGCCGCACGCCTAAACCGCTGCGATGATCGACTATTCCAAGCTGCTGAAGGCGGATACCGGGCAGGCCGCCCGTGCCATCAACATTATCGACAAGGCGGGTTATGAGGGCTGGCTATCCGCCCAGCCGGAGCGCGCCCGCACGGCGGTGGGGGCACAGGGGTTCAAGGCGAGCGCTGGCAGCCATGCCATCATCCCGGGCGAACAATCCGATGACTGGACGGTCATCGCTTGCGTGGCCGATCCGGGCAAGCTCACAAGCTGGTGCCTCGCCAAGCTGGCCGAGGTTCTTCCCGAAGGCGCTTACCGCCTGGCCGACCGCGACGATATCGGCCTGTCTGCTTATGGCTGGCTCATGGCGCAGTACCGGTTCGACCGCTATCGCGCGAAGCCAGAGGACAGCCCGGCAGGACCGCGCGTGCTGTTGACGAAGGATGTCGCCCGCATCGAGCCAACCGTCCGTCTTGCCCGTGCGACGCATCTGTTGCGCGATCTGGTCAATACGCCGACGGCCGACATGGGCCCGCACGATCTCGAAAAGGCCGCGAAGGATGTGGCGAAGCGGCAAGAGGCCCATTTCCACGTCACGCGCGGCGACGCGCTGGAACAAGAATATCCGATGATCCATGCTGTCGGCCGAGCTGCGGACCGCGCGTTCGCGCCGCGCCTCATCGAGATGGAATGGGGCAATCCGGCCCATCCGCGCGTCTCCGTAATCGGCAAGGGCGTGTGCTTCGACAGCGGCGGCCTCGACATCAAGCCCGGTTCCGCCATGCGCCTGATGAAGAAGGATATGGGCGGCGCGGCGCACGCACTCGCGCTTGCCCAACTCATCATGGAAAGCCGCCTGCCAGTCCGGCTGCACCTGCTGATACCGGCGGTGGAGAACGCCATTTCCGGGAACGCCTTCCGCCCCGGAGACATTCTCTCGACCCGCAAGGGTATCCGCGTCGAGGTCGACAATACCGATGCGGAGGGCAGGCTGGTGCTGGGCGACGCGCTGACCCGCGCGATGGAGGACGAACCGGAACTGGTGATAGATTTCGCGACGTTGACGGGCGCGGCTCGGGTGGCACTGGGGCCGGATCTGCCCGCCCTCTTCGCCAATGATGATGACCTTGGCCGCGCACTCGCCGATGCGGGCGCGGCAACCGACGATCCCGTCTGGCAGCTTCCGCTCTGGCAGCCCTATGAGGATATGCTGAAATCCGACATTGCCGACACGCTTAATAGCGGCGAAGGCGGCTTTGCAGGGGCCATAACAGCCGCCCTTTTTCTCCAGAAATTCGTGAACAAGGAAGTCAAATGGGCGCATTTCGATACATTCGCATGGCGCCCGTCCCCAAGGCCAGGCAGACCGAAAGGCGGTGCTGCGCTGGGTCTGCGCGCCGCATTTGCGATGCTGGAGACACGCTATCCGCGCGGCTGAGGCGGTCAGGCTCTTGACGTGTCGCTCCATTCATCGCAGTGGCGGGCGATGAATGCCGAACAGGATTTTTCGGGAAAGCTGTCGCGGGAACGCTTGACCTTCCGCCTTCAGGGGCCGTCAATCGCGCTGGATCCGCGCGTGAATGCCATTCGCGGCGATCTTGCCGACATCAGCCTTGCCGGAATTTTGTTCGCGCCGCATTATGCCAAGGCGCAACCGATGCATTGCACCGCGCCCGCCGCCTTTTTGCGCCAGAGCAGCTCGGCGGATGCGACCGCCGTCTCCCAACTTCTTGCCGGCGAGACTTTTCATGTTCTGGACATCACCGGCGGTTGGGCCTGGGGATTTTGCGACCATGACGGCTATGTCGGTTATCTGGAGCGGGACGCGCTGGGCGAGGGCATGATCCGAGCGACGCACAGGGTCGTCGCCCGCTCCGCACCACTGTTCGCGCATTCGGATATCAAGGCACCCGTCGTCGGGTGGCGCAGCGCGGGAGCGCGCATCTCGGGCGAGGCGTCGGGCGATTTCATTGTCACGCAAGCCGGCGCGATCCATGTTCGCCATCTTCTGCCGATTGAGCGGGACAAACCCGACTGGGTTGCCGCCGCCGAGCGGCATGTCGGCCAGGCTTATATATGGGGCGGGCGCGGCGGCGGCGGTATCGACTGCTCCGGGCTCGTTCAGCTCGCGCTCGGCCAGGCGGGCGTCAGGGTTCCGCGCGACACCGATCTCCAACGGGAAAGCATCGGCGAGCCGATCGGCGAGGATGTGCCACTGCGCCGCGGCGACCTCGTCTTCTTTCCCGGCCATGTCGGCATCATGATGGACAGCGAGGCCATGCTGCACGCCAACGCCTTCTGGATGAGCACGGTGATCGAGCCGCTCGCCGATGTCGTGGCGCGGCTCCGGCCAGACCACGATCACCCCATACTCGCGCGGCGGCGCGTCGACCTGTGACCCACAGCATATTCATCGACGGCGCGGCGGGGACGACCGGTATCGAGATTCGCGAGCGGCTGGAAGGGCGTCCGGAATTTTCGCTGATCCTGCTCGATGACGCGCAGCGCAAGGATCAGGCCGCACGCCGGCAGGCGATCAACGACGCCGATGTCGTGATCCTTTGTCTGCCCGACGACGCGGCGCGGGAGGCGGTATCGTTGATCGCAAACGACCGCACCCGGGTCATCGACGCTTCGACCGCCCATCGCGTGGCGGACGGCTGGACCTATGGATTTCCGGAACTCGTCGGGCGCGACGTCGTCGCGGCATCGAAACGTGTCAGCAACCCCGGCTGCTATCCCACCGGCTTTATTGCGCTGGTGGCGCCGCTGGTGCGCGCCGGCATCCTTCCCGCCGACTGGCCGCTCAGCGTCAACGCGGTTTCCGGCTATTCGGGCGGGGGCAAGGCGATGATCGCCGAGTATGAGGGGTCGGAGGGACGACCCACAGCATGGCGCGGCTATGGCCTGACATTGGCGCACAAGCATGTGCCGGAAATGAGGAAGCATGCCGGTCTCGCGCACGCACCCATTTTCGCGCCGTCGGTCACGGACACCTATCGCGGTATGATCGTCGAGGTGCCGGTTCAGCTTGGCGTACTGCCTGGCAGGCCGTCCCCGGCACGGGTCGCGGAGGTGCTGGCCGCCGCCTATGCCGGGTCGTCCATCGTCAGCCTGGTCGAAGGTTATGAGGCGCCAACACTGCCGGTCGAGCGGCGGGCGGGCACGGACGGGATGGACCTGGTCGTCTTCGCGAGCGCGGACGGAGCGCAGGTGCGCCTTGCCGCCTCGCTCGACAATCTGGGGAAAGGCGCGTCGGGCGCCGCTGTCCAGAATCTCAACCTGCTCTGTGGCCTCGAAGAGGCGGCGGGGCTCGTTCTGTAGCTGTTAGTGAACGGTTCCGACCGGCTGTTCGATCGACATCAGCATGATCAGCCGTTCGATCTGGCGCCAGCGGCAGAAATGGATATGATTGCCGAGGTCGCGGCTGCGGTCGGCGCGCGATGCGGCCTCGAAACTGGTTTCCGCTCCGAAGATTTCTATGAGTTCGGCGGCGTCCTCGAAACTTTTCCGGTCGCCGAGATAGGGAATATGCATGCGTTTCCGTTCTTATTGATATCTTGCCATGACTTCGACCGTTCCCATATCTTCAAGGCCCGTGCCAGAAATCGACCCCGGAGGCGGCGGGCGACTTACGAAAGTCAACGCAACGTTAG
>JBFXHW010000268.1:0-4475 GCA_050176605.1 Sphingobium sp.
AACTGTCGCTGGCGACGCAGGTCGGAATGGAGCGTCGGGTGGAGGCTACCGCACAGGGCGTGGCTTTCCGCAAGATTGCGCGAGCTACCGTAGGTCCTCCCCTGCAGGGGGAGGGGGGCGTAGCTGCGAGCAGCGATGTGCCGGGGGCACACCGCAGCAGCGAAGCCGGTTCGCGAAGCGAGCCGTGGGCGCAGCATGGTGGAGGGGGATCGCCATTGCGATCTGCCCCCGCCGCAATGCCCCTCCACCACGCCGCTTCGCGTCGCGGTCCCCCTCCCCTTGCAGGGGAGGATCTAGAAGAGCTTACCTATCCTACCGCCGTCGCCACCCTTACTGCGCGTCAGGCCATCCCGCTCAAGCAAGCGCTTACCGCCTACGCGCACGGTGTCGCGGCCAACCTCGTCTCGGCGGCGCAGCGCCTCGTGCCGCTCGGCCAGACCGACGGACAACTTGTCCTGCGCGATCTACGTGACATGATCTTCGCGGTCGTCGAGGAAATGGCCGGCTTGCCCGAAGGCGATCCGTTCGCGCAGCTTGGCGGCGCGGCGCTGGTCGCCGAGATTGGCTGCATGGCGCACGAAACCCAATATACGAGGTTGTTCAGAACATGAGCGAGACAGGCACTTCACCGCTGCGGATCGGGATTGGCGGGCCGGTCGGATCGGGCAAGACCGCGCTGATGGACGCGCTCTGCAAGGTCTTTCGTGATCATTACGACATCGCCGCGATCACCAATGACATCTACACCCGCGAGGACGCCGAATTCCTGACGCGCGCCGGTTCGCTGGTGCCCGAACGGATCATCGGCGTGGAAACCGGCGGTTGCCCGCACACCGCGATCCGCGAGGATGCCTCGATCAACCTTGCTGCGGTCGATCAACTCCAGCGCAAATTCCCGGGACTCGACCTGATCCTGATCGAAAGCGGCGGCGACAATCTCGCGGCGACGTTCAGCCCCGAGCTTGCCGACATCACCATTTACGTCATCGACGTTTCGGCTGGCGACAAGATCCCGCGCAAGGGCGGCCCCGGCATCACCCGCTCCGATCTGCTCGTGATCAACAAGATCGACCTCGCGCCGTTCGTGGGCGCGAGCCTTGAAGTGATGGACCGCGACGCGAAGAAGATGCGCGGCGAACGACCCTTCGTCTTCAGCAACATCCGCGACGGTACGGGCGTAATGGACATCGCCCGTTTCGTGATCAAGACGGGCGGCCTGCCCGAAAAGGAGCTGATATAGTGCCTGCGATCCCACCAAATCCGTTCGTGCTGAGCTTGTCGAAGCACTGCGCTTTCTTGTCTGGTAGAAAGAGCCAGGGCAGCCCTTCGATAAGCTCAGGGCGAACGGTAATTTTGTTGGCCGCCGCCCTGTTTTCCACGTCCGCCCTTGGCCATCCCGGCCATATTGAACTGTCCGGCTTCGCAGCTGGCCTGCTTCACCCAATTACCGGGCTCGACCATCTGGCGGCGATGTTGCTGGTGGGGCTCTGGGCCGGAACCGTATTCCACAAGCAACTGATCGTCCCGCCGCTGGCCTTCGTGGTATTTATGCTGACGGGCTTTGCCTTCGGGACGATGGGCGGAGTGCTGCCCTTGACCGAAATACTGATCCTTGCATCGGTGGTCGTGCTTGGCGCGATGGTGCTGTTTGAGGTGAAGCTGCCGATCTTGGCCGCCGGCGCGGTCATCGCCCTGTTCGCCTTCGCGCATGGTCATGCTCATGGTGCCGAGATACCGGCGGGAGCGAATATATTCGCCTTTGGCGCAGGCTTCGCGCTGATGACCGCCCTGCTCCACGGCGCGGGCGTGGGGCTGGCGATGCTGGCCAACCGGCCCGCTGCGCGCGCGATCGGCGGCGGCACCGCCGCGCTTGGGCTGGCGTGGATGTTCGCCACCTGATGCATGCCCCAGCGCCGCCCGCCACTGACCGCGTCGCCGTCAAGCGGCAGCGGATCGTCGGCACTCGGCGTCAGTACAACCAGTGGGTGAATAACCAGACGCTTGAGGATTATGCGCTGCGCTTCACCGCTCGGCGCGCGCGCATCTGGTCGCCCTGGTGGGTCGCCAATACCGCGATGGGATCGATCGCCTTCCTCGCCTGCGAAGCGATCGGCGCAACGGTGACGATCAGCTACGGCTTCGAAAACATGCTCTACGCGCTGCTGGTGGCGGGGGTGGTTTTCCTGATCTCGGGCTTGCCGATCTGCTATTATGGCGCGCGCTACGGCGTGGACATGGATCTGCTCACCCGCGGTTCGGGCTTTGGCTATCTCGGCTCGACGATCACTTCGGCGGTCTACGCCTCCTTCACCTTCATCCTGTTCGCGATTGAGGCGGTGATCCTGTCGGCCGCGCTCAAGCTCTGCTTCGGCATCCCATTGCCGCTGGGCCACATCATCAGCGCGCTGCTGGTGATCCCGATCGCCGCATATGGCTTCAAGCGGATCAGCCGATGGCAGAACTGGTCCCAGCCGGTCTGGCTCGTGCTGCAACTCGCGCCGCTCGCCTATCTTGCCGGGCATGGCGGTGAGGCGATGGCGCTGTGGACCGGCTATGAAGGGTCGGCCAGCGGCGCGCCGCTGCTCAGCTTCGGCATCGCGTTGGCGGTGTTCCTCTCGCTGATGCCGCAGATCGGCGAGCAGGTCGATTATCTCCGCTTCCTTCCCGAACCGGAGGCGGCAGGCAAGCGCGCCTGGTGGAGCGCGGTGCTGCTCACCGGCCCCGGCTGGATTCTGGTCGGCGGCATCAAGATCCTGATCGGTTCCTGCCTCGCAGTGCTGGCGCTCAACTACGCCTTCAGCGCGTCGGACGCCGCCAACCCGACCATGCTCTATTACATGACCTTCAACGGCCTCACAGCGTCGCCGATGGCGGCGGTGGTGCTGACCGGGCTGTTCGTCGCCATCTGCCAACTCAAGATCAACGTCACCAACGCCTATGCCGGGTCGATCGCCTCCTCCAACTTCTTCTCGCGCCTCACCCATCGGCACCCCGGCCGTGTCGTCTGGCTGGTCTTCAACGTGCTGATAGCGCTGATGCTGATGGAAGGCGGCATCCAGAGCGTCGTCGAGCGCGTGCTGGCGCTCTACAGCAATTTCGCGGTGGCCTGGTTCGGCGCGGTGACGGCCGATCTGATGATCAGCAAGCCGCTCGGTCTCTCGCCGAAGGGCGTAGAGTTCCGGCGCGCCTATCTGCACGATATCAACCCGGTCGGCGTCGGCGCGATGGCGCTGTCGCTGGTCGCCTCCACGCTCTGCTTCAGCGGCCTGTTCGGTGAAGCCGCCAGCGTGTTCTCGCCGGTCGTGGGCCTCGCCGCCTCCTTCATCGCAGCGCCGCTGATCGCCTGGGGCACGGGCAGCCGTTTCTACCTCGCCCGTCCGGTCGACGCGCTGGGCGAGGATGAGATACGCTGTACCGTCTGCGAGAATGCGTTCGAGCCGCCCGATATGGCGCATTGCCCCGTCTATCAGGGGCCGATCTGCTCGCTATGCTGCACGCTGGAGGCGCGTTGCCACGATGCCTGCAAGGAGCACAAACGCCCGGTCGAGCGCCTCGCCGGACTGCTCCGGCGCATGGTGCCCGCGCCGCTGACGGATGCGGTCTATGTCCGCCTCGTCCGTTTCATGATCGTCTATGCGGTGGCGGCGGCGCTCATTTCGATCGTGCTGCTGCTCGTCTTCTATCAGCAGGTCGGGCAGGGTGCCGATCCGGCCCGGCTGACGATGATCCTGCAGCCGGTGCTGCTCGGTCTGCTCGCGCTTGCCGTCTTCGCGTCCTGGTATTTCGTGCTCGCCCGCGAAAGCCAACGCGCCGCCGAGGAAGAATCGGAGCGGCAGACGATCATGCTGATCGACGAGATCGAAGCGCATGGCCGCACCGATGCGGCGCTGCAGAAGGCCAAGGAGGTCGCGGAGGCCGCCAATCTCGCCAAGAGCCGCTACATCGTCGGCGTCAGCCACGAGATCCGCACGCCCCTCAACACCATCTCGGGCTATGCGCAGCTGCTCGAGCGCAATCCAGAGCGGCATATGACCGACGCCGTCCGAGTCATCCGCCGCAGCGCTACGCATCTCGCCGATCTGGTGGACGGGCTGACCGATGTCTCGCGCATCGAGAACGGTTCGCTCCGGATTGAGCGCAACCGGGTTAATCTCGGCGAGCTCACCAGCCAGATCGTCGACATGTTCCGGCTGCAGGCGGTCGCCAAGGGCATCATCTTCGAACATGCCCGTTCGCCCAATCTGCCGACTCACGTCTGGACCGATGAGAAAAGACTGCGCCAGATCCTGATCAACCTCAGCTCCAATGCGATCAAATATACGCTGTCGGGTTCCGCCCAGCTCAATCTGTGGTGGCGCAATCCGGTGGCCGAGTTCGAGGTCATCGATACGGGTGTGGGCATCGCCGAAGAGCATCTGGAGCGCATTTTCGAGCCGTTCGAGCGGATCGAAACCGTCCGTGAAGCGCAGGGCGTT
>JBFXHW010000269.1:0-4472 GCA_050176605.1 Sphingobium sp.
GATAGCGCATAGACAAGGAAACGCTGGGAAAGCGCCTCGTCGAACGGGTGATTTTTGATGCTGTCGAACGGATCGGCGAAGTCGGTCATGTAGCGCGGATAGCAAGGGCGAGGCCGCTTGGCGAGAGGAACGAGCCGAGGACTTGC
This sequence comes from Sphingobium sp., assembly GCA_050176605.1. Classification (GTDB taxonomy): domain Bacteria; phylum Pseudomonadota; class Alphaproteobacteria; order Sphingomonadales; family Sphingomonadaceae; genus Sphingobium. The sequence goes on from JBFXHW010000269.1 coordinate 147, forward strand.
GACGCGGGGGGATTTTGATCTAGCTGGCCCTGTCGCAGAGGAGAAAAGGCAAGATGGATCTCGGAATCGCAGGCAAGACCGCGCTGGTATGCGCTTCGAGCAGGGGCCTTGGTCGCGGTTGCGCCACCGCGCTGGCGGAGGCCGGTGCGCGCGTGATCGTCAACGGCCTCGATGCCGAGCGGCTGGAACGAACGGCAGACGAACTGCGGAAAACCACCGGCGCCGAAATCGTCGCGGTCGCCGCTGATGTAGGCACGGACAAGGGCCGCGCCGCGCTGCTCGATGCCGCCGGAAATGTCGACATCCTCGTCAACAACAATGCCGGGCCGCCAGCCGCCGATTTCCGCACCCTCACCCACGGCAATCTGATCGCTGGAGTCGAGGCCAATATGGTGACGCCGATCCTGCTGATCCAGGCGGTGATCGACGGGATGGTGGAACGGCGCTGGGGCCGCATCGTCAACATGACATCCGGCACGGTGAAGCTTCCCCTGCCGGGTCTTGACCTGTCCAGCGGCGCACGCATCGGCCTCACCGGTTTTCTGGCCGGCGTGTCGCGGGAAGTCGCTCACGCCAATGTCACCATCAATTGCCTGTTACCCGGCGCCTTCGACACCGATCGTATCGCAGCGTTGAACGCAAAGCTTGCCGCCGACCGGGGAACCACGCCCGAAGAAATGCGCAAGGCGCGTCAGCGGACCATTCCCGCCGGACGATATGGCACGCCGGAGGAATTCGGCGCGGCGTGCGCCTTCCTGTGTTCGCAACAGGCCGGGTTCATCACCGGCCAGAGCTTGCTGATGGACGGCGGCGCCTTTCCCGGCGTGATGTGATTGCGTCAGTTTCGGGCTCATGAAGCGGACTGTCCGGATACGACAACAAACCGGACATGCACATTATCGAGCTCTGCGGGATCAGGCTGGCATTCTGGAACCCTGCGAACTAGGAAAGGTTCTATTCTGAACGATTGCTGATGGAGACCTCCTATGACCCCTCCTATTTTGCCGTGGGATGGCGGTTGTCGCTGTGGGCGGGTGCGGTTTCTGGTAACTGAAGCGCCGCTCGTCACGGGTGTTTGCCACTGCAAGGGTTGTCAGCGAATGACGGCAAGCGCCTTTTCAACGACGTTGACCCTTCCGGTCAGCGCCTTCGAAATCGTTGCAGGAAAGCCAGTCCTCGGAGGATTGCACGGCGATCAAGCTCGACACCACCATTGCGACTGGTGCAAGAGCTGGCTCTTCACGCGATTGCCGCCAGAAATGGGCGCGATCAACGTCAGAGCGACGATGCTCGACGATGCAAGTTGGTTCGTCCCATTCATGGAAACACAAACCGCAGAACGACTGCCGTGGGCAACTACTCCTGCCAAGCGCTCGTTCGACCGCTTCCCTGATGCCAGCGAGTTTCCGACCCTGATGGAAGAGTTCAAGGCTCAATGAATGTCTGCCGCTCTTGGGACTTTACCCGACAGCTCCAGTCCGGAGTCCACAACATTCCAGCGATCATCGTTCATGAACTCAACGCCTAATAGACGACGTAGCGATCCGGTCGGTGCCAGACGATCATCACACTGTTCATCACGATCATCCCAGCCGCCGACCAGAGAAACCGGTCGAGCGGAAGGGTAAGGATCGAGAGCAGCAACACGATAAGATCGACGCCGAGTTGAAAGCTGCCGGCCTTCATCAGCCCCCGTTTCTGCATCCAGATCGCAACGATCCCGATGCCGCCCGCGCTCGCGCTATGGCGCGCCGCGATCAATATGCCGTTGCCGATCAGGAAAGCGCCGCCAACCGCCCCAACCACCGGATGGACCGCCCCCAGTTCCATGAGGCGTGGCGCCACCAGCGTCATGGCAGGTACGATCAGACAGAGCGCCGCCGTCTTCGCCGCGAACGCCCGGCCCAGTACGAAGAAGGCGAAGATCAGGAACGGCATATTGATCGCCGCGAACACCCAGCCGAAACGGATGCCGGTCCAGTAGGAGATGAGCAGCGACAGGCCGGAAAGCGACCCGGTGACCAGTCCGGCCGCCTTCAGCAACATGACGCCTAGCGAGAACAGCACGGCGGCCTCGGCAATGGCCAGCATATCCTCAGCAACGCTGTGCGATACCGGTCGATCAGGTTGCTGGGGGACGGCGGGAGCTTCGTCGATACGCGTCATGGCCCGCCCCTAGCACCGGAGAGGTACATTTGCACCCCGCCCCGCTTTGGGTTATGGGCTTGGCCGAACAGCCCCGGACCCGCTGATCTCTCGACGATTCGCGATTCCGGGGCGCATATTTTCACATGAGTAGGCACAGCCATGGTCCGTCGCCGCCAGATTTACGAAGGCAAGGCAAAAATCCTCTATGAAGGGCCGGAACCCGGCACGCTGATCCAGTATTTCAAGGACGACGCAACCGCCTTCAACGCCCAGAAAAAGGGCACGATCAACGGCAAGGGCGTGCTGAACAACCGCATTTCCGAGCATGTCTTCACCCTGCTCGGCAATATCGGCGTGCCGACCCATTTCATCCGCCGCCTCAACATGCGCGAGCAGCTCATCCGTCAGGTCGAGATCGTGCCGATCGAGGTGGTGGTGCGCAACGTCGCGGCGGGCTCGCTCTCCAACCGGCTGGGCATCGACGAGGGCACGCAGCTCCCGCGCACCCTGATCGAATATTATTACAAGGACGACGCGCTGGGCGATCCTCTCATCACCGAAGAGCATATCGCCTGCTTCGGCTGGGCAAATCAGGAGGAAATGCACGACATCGCCGACATGGCGATCCGCGTGAACGATTTCATGAGCGGGCTCTTCGCCGGCATCGGCATCCGCCTCGTCGATTTCAAGCTGGAGTTCGGCCGTCTGTGGGACGGCGACTATAGCCGCATCATCCTGGCGGACGAGATCAGCCCGGACGGATGCCGCCTGTGGGACATGGCGACCGGGGAAAAGCTCGACAAGGACCGTTTCCGCCGCGACCTGGGCGGCGAGGTCGAGGCCTATCAGGAGGTCGCGCGCCGTCTCGGCCTGATGCCGGAAGAAGGCGGCGAGCCGACCGTGCTCGATCTCGATACCCACCGGAAGAAACGCGGCAATTGAGCGCGACCGGAGGGCGGGCTTAGGCCTCCCCCTTCTCCTTCACGATTGCCTCCAATTCGGCGATCAGGTCTCCGGCCTGTTTCAGATGCGGCTCCTCCTTGCGCAGGATCGCGCCGAACAGACGGTATTTGTACCGCCTGGCTATCGCCTCACGCTCCTTGAGATCGCCCGGTGCCGCGGTTGAGAGAAGGATATCGACCAGCCTTTCCGCGCCATGCAACCGTCCCCAGAGATAGTCGTTCTCGCGATAGGCGCGGCTGAAGAACGCGCCGAAGCTATTGAATTCTATACCTTTCAGCGTGGCGGCCGCGCCGCCTTCGCGCAGCATCGAGCAATCCTCCGGTGAAATGCGGTCGACCTTGATCGGATCGAACTCGTCCAGCCCCTCGCCCTGAAGCAGCGGCAGCGTCGCGATGTCATAAAAGGGAAAGCCGAGATAGGTGAGCAGCATCTGCCGCCGTTCACCCTTGGGCAAACCGGCCAGCGCTCCGGCAAGCAACTCCTCCACCCGCATGTCCTTTTCCTTCAGCGCGCGCGCTTCGGCCAGTTCGGACAGCGCATGCGCCGGGTCGATGACTGTCGCCTCGGCGGACTGCGTCATTACTTCCGAATAGGCGTCGCTCGCCTCATTCTCCTGATAAAGTGCCAGCCCGGCATAGATGGCCGCGCGCATACCGCCCAGCGCATCGAGCAGCCCCTCGTCATGGGCGTCGATCGCTTCGGTAAGCCGCCGCGCCATGAATCGCAGGCGGCGGATACGAAAACCGAGGTCGTGATCGCGGAAGAAGGCGATGATCTCAGGGCGTGCACCGCCACGCCGTTCCTCGCGCATCTGGTCGAGACCGCTCGCGCGGATATGCCCCCACACCGCCTGGCGGAACGTCTCGCGCATACCAGGCGTACCATCGCCGCCCACGCGAAACAGCATCGCGGCGATTTCCTCGACGATCGAGGACAGTTTGAGATGAGCATAGGCGGGATAAGCGAAGCCGGAATTGATCGCCGCGCGCGTCTGCGCCTTGGCGCGCCATGCGGCCAGGCGCGCGGGCGTGGGCCGGTCGAGGAACAGCGTACCGCCGAAGGTCGCCTCGATCTCGCGTTCCACCTCTTCGCGCAGCGCCTCGGTGATCCGCTGCATCCGCCGGATCGTGCGCGAACGCGCCTCGATGACATCCAGGTTGTCGCGGATCGGCTGTTCACGCGGAATGTCGCTCAGCGATCCGAAGATGGTGCGAA
>JBFXHW010000270.1:0-4467 GCA_050176605.1 Sphingobium sp.
TCGCTTCACCGATCAGCAGATTGTGATGACGGCGAACGAAGGAGACGATCGCCTCGTCCATCTTGTCACCGCCGACGCGCACCGATGTCGTGTAAGCGAGGCCACGCAGCGAGAGCACCGCAACCTCGGTCGTGCCACCACCGATATCGACCACCATCGATCCGATCGGTTCGGTAACAGGCATGTCCGCGCCGATGGCGGCAGCCATCGGTTCCTCGATCAGAAACACCTGGCTGGCCCCGGCATTGCTGGCGGCATCGCGGATCGCGCGACGCTCGACCGAAGTGGACCCGGAAGGCACGCAGATCACGATTTCTGGAAAACGCCAGGGGCGCGCCTTGCCGCCATGCACCTTCGTAATGAAATGCTTGATCATCTGCTCTGCGACATCGATGTCGGCGATCACGCCATCACGCAGCGGACGGATCGCCTCGATGCTGTCAGGCGTCTTGCCCATCATCAGCTTGGCGTCGTCGCCCACAGCCTTGACGCGCTTCACGCCATTGATCGTCTCAACCGCCACCACTGAGGGTTCGTTGAGCACGATGCCCCGGCCGCGCACATAAACGACCGTATTGGCGGTACCGAGGTCAATTGCCATGTCCTGCGAAGAAAATTTGAACAAGCGCGCGAAGATCGACATGTCCCATCCTGTATTCGTGACGCCCCGAATCGGCGGGACGCCTGTTCTCTATCGCATTTCCCGCCTGGGGGCGGACTATACTTTCCCCCGGGAACCTTCACAGCGAGAAAAAACTCTGGCCATGGCTCGCGGAAAGCGCCCGCTTGGGCTAGTCAGGTGGATATGTCAATACGCCGCCTGCCCGAACATCTTGTCAATCGTATCGCCGCCGGCGAAGTGGTCGAACGGCCCGCCAGCGCTCTCAAGGAGTTGGTCGAAAACGCCATCGACGCCGGAGCAGAGCGGATCATGGTCCGCCTGTCCAGCGGCGGCCTCGACCGAATAGAGGTTGTGGACGACGGATGCGGCATGAGTCCCCCGGATATCGCGCTGGCGCTGGAACGGCATGCGACGTCGAAGCTGCCTGATGAACGCATCGAGGCGGTCGAAACGCTCGGCTTTCGTGGAGAAGCGCTTCCCTCGGTTGCCAGCGTCGCGCGCCTGACAATAGAGAGCAGGATACGGAAGGGCGAAGGCTGGCGGCATGTGGTAGATAATGGCAGGCTGGAAGAAGAGGGCCCCTGTGCCATTCCACCGGGCACAACGGTGCGGGTGGAGGATCTGTTCGCCCGCGTGCCTGCGCGCCGGAAATTCCTCCGCTCGCCCCGGGCCGAATATGCCGCCTGCCTCGATGTGCTCAGGCGGCTCGCCATGGCGCATCCAGAAATCGGGTTTGCACTCGATCATGACGGCAGGCGGACGCTCGCCGTGCAGGCCGGAGAGGCTCGGGAGGAACGCGTCGCGGCGCTTACCGACCGGGGGCTGGCAGACAATCATGTTGTCGTCTCTCTCGATCGCGATGGCTTGCGGCTTTCCGGCGTCGCCAGCCTGCCGACCTATAATCGCGGGGTGGGGGATCATCTCTACCTGTTCGTCAACGGCCGGCCGGTGCGCGACCGACTACTGACCGGCGCCGTGCGCGCCGCCTATGCCGATCTTCTGGCGCGCGACCGCCATCCGGTTCTGGCGCTGTTCCTCGACATTCCTCCCGGCGAGGTCGACGTCAACGTTCATCCCGCCAAGACAGAGGTTCGCTTCCGCGATCCAGCACTCGTTCGCGGCATGATCGTCGGGGGCTTGAGGCGCGCGCTCGACGAGGCGGGCTTCCGATCGGCGCAGCGCCCGGAGATCGGCGCAATGAACGCATGGCGGGGCGAACCGGTATCGCCCACGCCGTTCCGGCCCGCGCCAATGTTCGATCATGCGGGAATCCGTTTTGCCGAACCGCTGATCGCCGAAGCAACCAGGCTCTCCGACGCCGCGCAATCATGGCATGAACAGACGTCCGCGGGACTAGCACCAGCCGCGCGCGCCGAGGCCGCTTACGAGGTGCCGCCCGCTGCGCAATCTTTTCCGCTCGGCGTGGCCCGCGGCCAGGTCGCCAAAACCTATATCGTCGCGGAGGCCGAGGACGGGCTGGTCATCGTCGACCAACATGCCGCGCATGAGCGGCTTGTGCTGGAACGGATGCGGCGCGCGCTCGAAGGATCGGGTGTCGCGGCGCAGGCGCTTCTGATGCCGGAGGTCGTGGAACTGGATGAACCGGCCTGCGACCGGCTGGAGGCGCGTATTCCCGAACTGAAAGAGCTTGGACTGGAGCTTGAACGCTTTGGCCCCTCGGCGATGCTGGCGCGCGCGACGCCTGCCATATTGGGCGCGGGCAATGTCCAAGGTCTGATCCGTGACCTTGCCGACGATCTCGCGGATGCCGATCAGGCGCTCAGCCTCCGTGAAAGGCTGGATCATGTCGCGGCGACGATGGCCTGCCATGGGTCTGTTCGCGCGGGCAGGATATTGTCGGTCGCCGAAATGAACGCGCTGCTGCGCGAGATGGAGGTGACACCGCACAGCGGCCAGTGCAACCACGGGCGACCCACATGGGTGAAGCTCGCCCATGGCGACATCGAAAAGCTGTTCGGGCGAAAGTAGGAGAATCCTGCCGCTGGCGGACGCCGCTATTCTGCCGGTCGCCTTTTCCACATGACGATCGGCCGGAACGACATGACCAGCTCATCATCCTGATTGAATACGCGAACCATACTCTTGACGATTCCCATGTAGGTTCGGCTCTTGGACTCGATCTTTTCTGTTATTTCGGTCTCACCGTGGAGGACGTCGCCGGGGTAGACCGGCTTCAGCCAGCGCAATTCATCGAGGCCGATCGCGCCAAGCTTGTGTTCCTTTCTGTCGGGTATGTTCGCGTCACGGGTCAGCATCATCGCCATTGTCATGGCGCAGGTGTGCCAACCGCTCGCCGCGAGCCTGCCGAAATGCGTTTGGGCAGCCGCTTCATCGGAAAGGTGGAACGACTGGAAATCGTATTTCTCAGCAAAGCCAACCGCCTCCTCGCGCGATACCGGATAGGGCCCGAAGCTGACCTTGTCGCCTACTGCCAGATCATCGAAATAGACGTCCATATTGTTCAATGTCCCAATGAAAGTCGGGTGAAGACCGTGTAGCCCCATGGATGCGCGCCATAGGCCGCGTCAAGGGCATGGGGCTTGATATAGGCGGACACGCTTCCACCCACCGAGAGGTTGAAGGGACCGCCACCCAATGGTGTCGTCCAGGCATAACCGCCCTGCAGCTTGGTCACACGGAACGGCGTGTCGTGCAGCGGGTCGGCATGATCGGGGAACAGCTCGTCATTCTTCACATTCTCGACGCGCGCGAACAGCTTGTGATGGTTCGAAAGGTCGTAATTCGCCTCGGCGAGCCACGCGGTCAGGGTATCGCCAGGATCCCGGTTTTTCGCGGAAAAGGCGGCCATCGCCTTCAATCGGGAATTGGCATAGTGGACACTTACCGTGGTGCGGTGCTCATTTTCACCGCCATGCGTGGCCTCGGGTTCCTTTATGAAACCATGGCTGACCTGCGCCGACCATCTGTGATTCGGGTTCCAGGTCGCACGAACGGACCATGAATCGAGCTTCGGCGTCTCGATGTTCCATCGCCTCTCGTCCGGCTCAGCGCCGCGAAAGGCCGAGGCCTCGATCTGCCAACGTGAAGAGGAGATACCCGTTGTCACCACGCCATAGGTGATGTGCGTGCTGTCGAACCAGTGATGGCTGATCGGCGGTTCGGGATTATTACCGGCGCTGCCGCGGTGCATGAAAGCACTGGGGCCGAGGGCAGGTTCGCCGACCGGACCGCCATACAGGAAGACCGACGTTCCCGACGCAACGTCGACGTCAACACGCATGGCAAGTTCCATAAAGAGGTCGTGCGGATGCTGACGGTCGACCAGCGGCTCGCCATAGGCAGTTTCGCCAGTCGCGAAAAGGTTCGGATAACCCTGAGGCGCCATCGCAGGTTCGAGACTCAACATGGAGCGCAGTTCCAGCTTTGCACCGCCGAAACTCTTCTGCGCGGTCAGCATTGCCATGCTGGTTGCGTAAAGCTTGTTATCACCTCGCGGCCCCTTGTGATCGGTGTAGTTTGCCTGTGCCCAGCCATGCGCCATCAGCATCCAGCCGTCGCCCGGCATGATGTGGAGGCCGCCGGGAGGGTGGGGTGACGCAGGAGGAAAACATCGAGGGTCGCCACCCATTGTACCCTCCTGACCAGGCAGCCTCGATGATCCGGAACCCTGTGACCAAATCATTCGTACACCGTAAGCAAGGCATATCTCCTCAGACTCGCCGGTTCCGTGGTTCATCTGGCTGTGATCCATCTCCTGCGCGGCGACCGGAACGGCAGACAGCGCAGCGGCCATCGCCGCGAGCGAAATTGAAATCGTCTTCATGTGAATATCCTGATCTGAAAGCTGAAAATGGGGGCTCTCA
>JBFXHW010000271.1:0-4446 GCA_050176605.1 Sphingobium sp.
CTGAACCAGCTTCATCGGGGGCAGAGAGGGTATTGACTAAGGTCTTGCGCAGCATCGAGAAAATTTTCGCCATCTTGGCGAATCTGTGCCTGTCGCTGGCAATGCCGTCGATGGCTCAGTCCCAGACTACTCAGCCGACGGCGACGACGGCTTCAGTACCTGCCCAACCCGCGACCGCGGCTGCGGGCAAGGAAGGGCTCTCCATGTCGGATGGCTATGTGCTGGGTATCGGCGATGTCGTTCAGGTTTCGGTTCTGGGTCAGAGCGAATTCGACGTGCGCGTGCAGGTTCAGAACGACAACACGATCCAGCTGCCCTTCATCAACTCGATCACTGCGGCGGACCTGACCGTACTTCAGCTGCGCGACAAGATTCGCAAGGCACTGCTCGCCGGCGGTTATTATTCCGATCCTGCGGTCGCTGTGACGGTGGTAACCTTCGCAAGTCGGTATGTTACCGTGCTTGGTGCCGTCGGAAGTCCAGGCATTGTACCGATCGACCGCTCCTACCGCATGTCGGAAATCATAGCGCGGGCGGGCGGCTCCGGCACCGTTGGTGTCGATACGGTCATTCTTACGCGCACCGATGGCACTCAGCTCCGACTGTCGCTCGATGAAATCGCGACCAGCGGTCCAGACAAGGATCCGATCGTCAATGCTGGCGACAAGGTCTTTGTGGAACCGGCCAAGACATTCTACATCTATGGCCAGATTTCTTCGCCTGGGTCCTACCCGATTGAACGCGGCCTCACCTTGCAGAAGGCGATCGCACGGGTGGGCGGCCTCACGTCGCTTGGATCTATCAAGCGCGTCAAGGTGACTCGTGACGGGCGCGAGATAAAGAAGTTTGGTCTTTCCGAACTCATCAAAGACGGCGACGTTATCGTTGTCGGCGAACGCTTCTTCTGATCGGAACCGCTGGCGATGAACCTTATCCAGATAGCAAGAATGCTGTGGGCACGGCGCGCCCTCATCCTGATACTGACCGTGGGGGGACTGCTAGCAGGCGCCCTCTACGCGAAGTCGCTGCCGCAGCGCTATGAGGCTACATCGCGGCTGATGCTCGATGTGCTGACGCCCGATCCGGTCAGCGGCAATGTCATCAACTCGCGTCAGAGCGGCAGTTATCTCAAGTCGCAAGCGGAACTGATCAAGGATTACCGTACGACCGGAAAGGTGGTCGACGAGTTCGGCTGGACATCATCGCCCGAGCTTGCCGCAGCCTACGCGGCGCGGTCGTCCGACGATCATCGCGATTTCCGGCGCTGGCTGGCGCAGATCGTGAACGACAGCATGGCCGTCAATATCAACCAGGGCAGCAACATTATCGAAATCGTCTATTCGGCGAGTTCGCCTGATGTCGCTCGCCGCGCGGCCGATGCGGTCCGGCAGGCCTATATTGACCAGGCCATGGCCTTCAAACGCGAAACCGCCGCGAGCACCGGCCAATGGTTCGATCAGGAAACCCAGCGGTTGAAGCGTGATCTTGCCCAGGCGGAAAAGCAGAAGGCCGATTTTGAGAAGGCCAACGGCATCATCCTTCAGGACAATAATGTCGACACCGAAACCGCGCGTTTGCAGGCGCTTGCGGCGGCACAGCCGCTGGCGACACCGGGCGCGGTGGCGGCGGCTCCTTTCACGGCGCCATCGACGGCGCAGCTGGCGCAGATCGATACACAGATAGCATTGGCTACCGGAAGACTGGGTCCGAACCATCCTCAGTTGATTGCATTGCGTGAACAGCGCAAACTCGTCGAACAGGCAATCCAGCGTGAAACGGCGGCCGCGCGCGCGTCAACGGGTGGACCTGCAGGCCCGAATTACCAGGCGGCCCTGAGTGCGCAGACGCAGAAGGTACTGGAACGACGGGGCCTTGTGGGAGAAGCGCAGCGTCTCGCCACGAACGTGACCGTTCTGCGCGACCAGTATCAGAAAACCGCTTCGCGGGGGGCGGATCTCAAGCAACAGGCACTCTCGCCCGAGACCGGCGTAACGCTGCTGGGCAATGCCGTTGCACCGGAAGACCCCGTTTCCCCCAATGTTCCGCTGATAATAATGAGCGGTCTTGGCATCGGCGTCGCACTCGGTCTTGGCGCTGCCCTCGGCATCGAAATCCTGCAACGGCGCGTTCGCGGAATTGAGGACCTTGCGTTTGAAGGCATTCCGGTCATCGGGATGATGGAACGCGATGAGGACTCGGAGCATGGCCGCGACATCTGGTATTGGCTGGGGCTAAAAGGGCCCCCATGGAGGCGAGCAGCTTTATGACCGGGACGGCAAGCGTGGCGGAACTGAATACCATCGATTATCCTGCCGTCATGGACATGGATGATGCGATCGGCGCAAATGACGGCGAAACGCTTGATGGCCTCGTCGGCATGGCTCCGCGCGCGGGCTTCCGCTTTTCCCGCCGCCTTTTTCTGCTGTCCGATCCCGGCAGCGCCCAGGCAGAAAGCATAAGCGATTTAAGGGCTCATCTGCTTGCGCAGCATGTCCGCAATGGCCGGCGCTCGCTCGCCTTCTGTTCACCGGCGGAAGGCGTCGGATCGACCTATCTCGCCGTCAATCTTGCCGTGGCATTTGCACAGGCGGGCATCAGCACGTTGCTGATCGATGCCAACATGCATGATCCCGGGGTTCAGAAATATATCCGGCCGAAGGAGGAGCCTGCCGGTCTCCGGCAGTGCCTGACCGGAAGCGACCTGGGTCATGGCAATGCCATCTATGACGACGTTTTGCAGAACCTTTCGGTACTTTACGCCGGCGGCGTGGCGGACAATGCGCAGGAACTGCTTGCGACACGGCATTTCAAGTCGCTGATGGACAATTGCATGCGCGACTATGAGATGACCATCGTCGATTCTCCGCCAGGCCTCAATGCCGCGGATGGTCTGCGCATCGCGACTGTCGTAGGTTATGCGCTGGTGGTCGCTCGGCGGAACGAGACGCTGGTCAACGACATCCGCATGTTGATGGACGGCTTGCTGGCCGACCGGGTCCGGATCGTCGGAACCTTCCTCAACGATTTCTGAAGCCGTGACGGGATCAACCGTGACCGCGAACGCCACGGCTGGCACCATATCCGTCCGGAAATTGTTCAGCGGGCTGGCGGGGCAGTGGCCTCTGCTTCTTGGCCTTGCCTTCATGGCCATCCCGACCATCGCATCGCTCGCTCGCCAGACCTGGGCCAGCGACCTTGGCGCACACGGCCCGATCGTGCTGGCGACTGGATTGTGGCTGATCAGTCGTGCGTGGCCGAAGATGCAGGAAGGCCGGACTCATCCTTCCGGCTTTCTGCTCGTGGCGGGCTATGGTGTGGCGCTTGCCGCCTATATCTTCGGCAGGGCTTATGATTTCATCAGTATCGAGACGTTCGGTCTCTATCTGGCCGGCGCGATGACGGTTTACAGCCTGGTCGGCTGGGGCGGTGTCCGCGTCGCGCTGTTTCCGCTGATCTATCTCGCCTTCATTGTGCCGCTGCCGGGGTGGGTACTCGATCAAATCACATCGCCGCTCAGGATGTTCGTATCCTATGTGGCGACGGAAGGGCTGCGCTGGCTCGGCTATCCGATCATACGCGAAGGCGTCGCGATCTATATCGCGCAGTATCAGCTGCTGGTCGAGGATGCCTGTTCGGGGATGAACTCCATCGTCGGCCTGACAGCTATCGCGCTGTTCTATGTTCATGTGATGGGGCGGGAGAGGGGGCGCTATGTGCCCTTCCTGCTGTTAATGATCATCCCCATCGCGATCGTGGTCAATCTGCTGCGTGTCGTCATCCTGATCCTGCTCACCTATTATGCGGGCGATGGTGTTGCTCAGGGGTTCATGCACATGACGACCGGGATCGTCCTCTTCGTCGTGGCGCTTTTCCTGATGTTCGCGCTCGATATGGTGCTGCGTTTCCTGTTCGGCGGTCGCGGGGAGACCGACGATGGATAGGCGCAGCCTTCTTATCGGAGCGTCCTGCATCGCCGCCGTTGGCGTGGCGGAGCTGCTTCGCCCCAGGACCGTGGCGGCACTGAAGGGTAAGCACAAACTCGCGGACATCATCCCGCGACGTTTCGTCGGCTGGACATCAACGGACAGCAGCGACATCGTCATCCCCAAGGTTCCTGACAGCCTTGCCGACCGGCTCTACAGCGACATGGTGGGGAGGATATATTCCCCGGTTGATGACGATAAGGTTCAACCGAAGATCATGCTGCTTGCCGCCTATGGCGCGGCACAGACCGACATGCTGCAGCTTCACCGGCCGGAAAGCTGCTATCCGGCGATCGGTTTCACGATCACCCACCGCCGGCTGGTAAATATCCCGCTATCGCGCAAGGTCATGCTGCCTGCTGTCGAGCTGACGGCTGTCAGCGGCGACCGGGTCGAGGACATCGTCTACTGGACGCGGCTTGGCGAATATCGTCCCCAAACCTCCGGAGCGCAGCGGCGCGAC
>JBFXHW010000272.1:0-4427 GCA_050176605.1 Sphingobium sp.
CCGCCTTCTCCGCAAGCAGGAATTCCCGCAGGTTTCCCATGACCGGGCCCGCGAACATATCGGAAAGCGGCTGCGACCAGCTTGCATCGAGTTTCGGGGTGGGGCGTGTCGGGGCCTGAGCGGTAGTCATGAGTCGGCATCTTAGGCGACACGCGCTCCGGAACAACCTTTCCTTGACCCGACATCGCGCCACACGGCACAAGGCGCCATGCCATCGCCCGCGCATTTCGAGGAGATTGCCGATCCGGCCGTGCTCGAACCGCGCTGGCGCGCCGTGGAAGTGGCGGCCGACGACCCCTCCTTCTTCCTGCGCTGGACATGGATCGGAAGCTGGCTCGCGACGCTGCACGCCCACGACATCCCGTTGCCCCGCCTGCTCGTCATCGGCCGGGACGAGGGGCTGGCGCTGATCGGCACGGGTAGCGCACAATGCTTGCTGGGCCGGGTTCCCTCCCTCTGGCTCAACCAGTGCGGCGTGCCGGAGGGCGACCGCCCGTTCATCGAATATAACGGCCTGCTATGCCGCGATGGCGACGCCGTCGCCTGCGTGCACGGCTTCTGCGAAGCGATGGCGGCGGAGCGCGACTGGCGGCGACTCTATCTTTCCGGGCTGACCTTCGGATCGCCGCTGATCGACGTGCCTGCCGTGCGGCGGCGGACGATCCGGGACGCCTCGCCCGCCTGCTTCGTCGATCTCGCCAAGGTGCGGGAGGAAGGCGATTATCTCGCACTACTTTCCGCCAACACGCGCGCCCAGATAAAGCGCTCGATGAAGGACGAACCGGGAGAACCGGAGCTGATCGCCGCGACCGACTTGGCTACAGTCGATGACTGGCTGAGCGACATGCACCGGATGAACGCCGGGCACCATCAAGACAATGCTTGGGACAGCGCCTTCTTCCGCGATTTCGCAAGGGCCCTCGCCCATGCTGGGCTGGCGAACGGATCGGTCGAGTTGCTGCGCGTTGCCAGAGGCGAAGAGACGCTCGGCTACCTCATGAACCTCGTCTGGGCGGGCCGGGCGATGAACTATCAGTCGGCCTTCGCACCGCCTCGTACCCCGCGCTCGAAACCCGGTCTGATGTGCCATGCCGCCGCCGTCGACCGCTATTCCACGGCCGGTCTGTCACACTATTCCCTGCTCGCGGGCAAGGACCGCTACAAGCAGAGCCTGTCGACCGATGCGGAAATGATCGAATGGTGGGTGCTGGAGCGGGCCGATTGGCGGCTGGAGGCGGAGGCGCTGCTGCGGCGACTGTTCAGGCGTCCCAGCCGAGCCGGTTGACCAGCCGGAACAGCAGGCGACCGATCCGTTGCCGCTCGGGCCGCCGCCCCACCTTTACCAGCGGCAGGCCCCTCGCCCGCAACCGGGCGTTGAGGCTGTGCAGCTCTCCCTCGGCAACGCTTCGCTCGGACCGCCAGGTGATCGAGAAGCTGATCGAAACCGCATCGCCATTGGTAACGAAATGCGGGGCCTTCACCGGAACCAGCACGGCGTCGCCAGGCGCCAGCGGCACGGAAAGACCCCGCGCGCGAAACCGCTCGTCCCAGTCGAGATTGCGATGGCCACCACGCGCGAATGCCTCGCTCCTGTGCGCCGGCACCGTCTCCGCGTCCTGCGCGGGAAACAGCGTCATCACCTTTTCGCCGCGTACCTGCAGCAGGATGTTGTGCTCCGGGTCCATGTGGAAAGGCGTGATGCTGCCCGGCGAGGTGATGAAGATGAACGCCTCGCGGTGGAGCATGGGTCCAGTGCTGTTCTCAACGAGCGGGCGGAGCTCCTCCAGCGCTGCATCGAGCAGCCGGGCATAGACGGGGTCCCGTTCGACATTCTTCAAAACCGCCCAGCTTCCGTTGCTTTCGATGGTGCGGACGGTTTCGCCCAACGAAAGGCCGTTTGCGGGAACATCTTCCGGCTTCAGCCCAAGCGGCACATCTCCCCGGTTATATTCGACGCTGTCGGCGGGCATGCGGTCCGCGAGCGGCGCCAGTGCATCGAGCGTCAGCAGCGGATGCATCGCAAGTCCGTGGCGAAGCCGCGCGGACCGGTCCGGATAGGCATTGGCAAAGGCCGCTCGCGCATGTGCATCGAAAGCAGTCCATTCGGGCGCGCCACCGTCCGGCGCGGATACAGGACGATGTGCCGTCACCGGCCGCGCTCGCGAAAGGCACGCACCATATGTTCGGCTGCACCGGTTGCCGCGAACACCGCCCGCCGCCTCAATTCTCGGGTTCCGCCACCGCGCAGTGCAACCCTGAACTGCCCGATGGTCCGGCGCTCGGCCCATAGGCCGTCGATCATCGGGTGGCCGGGCGCCGCGCAGCTGTCCATCCACGCGAGCGCGGGGTCGGACAGCATCGCGCGCAGATTGTCGATCTCGACCAGAACCCCCGGCGAGAAACGCGAGAAACGCTCGTCGAAGGCGATCTTGTAGCTATAGGCCCCCTCGCCCAGCTGGAAATTGACCAGCATCGCGATGGGCGCGTCGTCGAGATCGATGCGCAGCATGGCGAGCATATCGGCGGCCGCAGCATTGACCATCATTTCGGTGAAATAGGCGCGGGTCGCTTCGCCGCTGGCGAGCGCCGTGCCCTCCGCGCCCTTCCAACCCGAGCCTTCAAGCGTCAGGAAATCGCGGGCCCATTGCTCCACGTCGCCGCCTTCCGCGAACCGGCGATGCGTCACCGATCCCAGTTCGGCGAGACGGCTGGCAAGACGACGCAGCTCCTTGCGCTTCTTCTGGCGCACATGGGTCTGCCAATAGTCGTCCGCCGACAGGTCGGATCGCAGCATCGCGCGCTGATGCGTGGATATCAGTTTCAGCGATCGCCCCTGCGCCGCGCAGGCCTGCCGCAGCGCGGCGGCGGCGGGTCCGTCGAACGCCAGCGCCTCCAGATGGAGGAAGCCGTTCGCCCATCGCGCCGCGTCCAGGCGCACCAACAGCGCCGCCCACGCTTCCACCTCATGCCCCCGGCGCAATAACGGCGCCCCGAAGAAGCATTGTCCATGCACCCAGTTGGCGACATTGGCGACAGGATATCGGCCATGGCGCGACCGCACGACCACCGGCAGCAGTCCAATCAGTCGGCCTTCGGTATCCGTCGCCTCCAGAACCTTTACCCGCCGCCGCGGATCGAGATGATCGAGCGCCGGCAGCAAAATGGCGGGGTGGAAAAAGGGGTTGGGTTCGCAGGCCGCTTCGGCGAGGTCACGCCAGCACGCCGCCCGCTGCGCCGGAACCGGCAGCAGGACCGGACCTTGCGCTTCAGCTTGCACGATCACGGAGGCCACCATGTTCATGGCCTCTTCCTACAGCGCATTTCTTAGGAAATCATGCGATACCGGATGGCGCGTCAGGGAGACGCCGGTTTTCCCGCCGCACTCACCATGTCGGCGATTTCCGTGAACTTCTCGCGCGGCGCTCCGGCCGAAGCGCGCGCCACTTCCGCAGCGTCGATATTCTGCCAGTCGCGGAAGGTGATGACCTCGACACCGCGCCCGGCAAGCAGCGCGTCCAGCCCCGGGCGGCCTGTCTTGCCCGCGCCCGTGCCGATGTCTTCGGCGATCTTGTCGGCGATCATCACACCGTCGGGCTTGTTCGTGCCGATCGTTCCGGTCGGCCCGCGCCGCGCCCAGCCGACGCAATAGAGGCCGGGCAATATCCGTCCCTCGTCATTGGCGAAGCGGCCGCGGCCATGTTCATAGGGAACGCCCTCGATGGCGGGCGTCTGATAGCCGATGCAGCTCACGACGAGCGACGCCTCGATCGTATATCGTTCCCCCGTGCCGTGGCTGCGGCCCATTTCGTCGAGCGTGGTGCGTTCGACCACAACCCGCTCGACATGTCCCTCCCCCTCGATCGCCACCGGCATGGCGAAGAAATCGAAATCTATGACGATATCCTTCTCGATGCCATTCGCCGCGAAGTCGCGCAGCAGCGTGACGGATTTGCGCATGCCCGGTTCCAGCAACGCGTCGGCGCCTTCCTCCGGCAGGTCGGCCGGGTCGACGCGCGGGCCGGCCTCGGCCAGCTTTCCCAGCTCGCCAAGTTCCTTGGGCGTCATCGCGATCTGGTGCGGTCCTCGCCGCCCGAGCAGGCTGATATGACGGACATGCTTTTGCGCCAGCGCCTCGCGGGCATGGGCGACAATATCGCTGCCGGTGAACTCCTCTGTCGTCTTGGCGAGGATGCGGGCGACATCGAGAGCGACGTTGCCGTTGCCGATGACGACCGCGTGCGTACCGTGCAGCGAGGGATTGAGTCGCGCATAGTCCGGATGGCCATTGTACCAGCCGACGAACGCGGCACTGCCAACGACACCCGCCAGATCAGCGCCCGGAATATCGAGCGGCCGGTCGTGCGGCGCCCCCGTCGCCAGCACCACGGCGTCGTAAAGCTCCTGCAGTTCGGCAATACTGACATCCG
>JBFXHW010000273.1:0-4401 GCA_050176605.1 Sphingobium sp.
TGCACGACCCATCGTCCAGTTTTCCTGCATTCGCACCTTCGGATTGGGCGCACACCAGATTTCGCCGGTCTTGTCGATGGCCGTCACCCAGATGAGATTGTGCTCCGGCCCATAATCGATCATGCCGATAGCCAGCCCCTTCCCCTTTTCGAGCACCTCTAGCGGAATTGGAGGATCCAGTTGCGTGAATGACATGGGTGCGGTCTCCGTGCGGGCAATCATTATCCTGCACAGGAAACGCGCACTGACATGCGATGGTTGCGCTGCTGACCACTCCGCCTGCCGCAACAATCATTGGGCAGGATGCCGATCGAGGAATCCCTTGGCCAGACCGTGATAGAGCCGTTCCTTGCAAACAAGCTGCGCGGACGCGTCGGCGATCAGTGCGGCGCCCAGCAAGGGCAGCATGAAGCCGCGCGTCCCGGTCGTCTCCGTGATGATGATGACGGCGGTAAGCGGCGCGCGCACCACGCCGGTAAAATAGGCCGCCATGCCCATCAGCACGATGGCGCTGGCCGGTTCGCCCGGGAAAATGAACCGAAGCAGATGGCCGAACCCGGCCCCGGTTGCGAGCGAGGGCGCGAAGATGCCGCCCGGTATGCCGGAAACAGTTGTCGCCAGCGTCGCGGCGAATTTGGCGGGTGCAAACCATTGCGGAAGCTCTCCACCCATTATGAGCTGCCGTGCGGGCGCATATCCGGTTCCCCAGGTAAGACCGGTCGCAACCCCGATTACCGCCACCGCCAGTCCGCAAAGCCCGGCAAAGGCCACCGGATATCGCTTGCGAACCTCCAGAAACCGGTGACTGGTGCGTGCCGCCGCGAGCGTCCAGCGCGCGAAAAATCCGCCCGAAATCCCGCCCAGAAAGCCCCCTGCGAGCGCGACCGGTATCGCGGACGCAACGCCGAGGCGCGCCTCAACGCCGCCGCCGAAATAGACATAGTTTCCGGCAAGGCCGAGCGTAACCATACCGGAAATGATGACGGTGGCGATCACCAGCAGCGTCATTCGCTGTTCATAGGCAGCGGCCAGTTCCTCGATCGCGAAGGTGATACCGGCGAGCGGTGTGTTGAAGGCCGCGGCCACCCCGGCGGCACCACCGGCAATCATCACCGACACACGCATCGGCACCTGCAATATCCGGTGCGTCCAGCCGAGCAGCGCCGCGCTGATCTGTACGGTAGGCCCCTCGCGCCCGACCGACGCGCCGATCAGCAAGGCAGCGGTGGTAAGCACGCATTTGAGTGCCGCCGTCGGCATATCGACCAGACGGGAGACAACGCCTCCCTTGCCCTTGGTGGCTGCAATCACCTGAGGAATGCCCGACCCCGCCGCCGCCGGAGCATATTGCCGCGTAATCCAGACGATAAGCGCAAATCCGAGCGGCGTCAGCAGCAAGGGCGCATAAGGCCAGACGTCAATCATCCGGCGAAAGGCATGACCCGCGAGATCCGCGACATGGGCAAAGACGAGCGCCGCCAACCCGACTATGACCGCGCCGCCCATCAGCGCAAGACGGCGGCGGAACAGCAGCGATGTCGGCCCGGTGTGGCGGATTAGCGCGCGGACCCTTGTGGGTGTCCAGCGCCTGCTCATGCTCCCTGAAGCAAACCTTCCTTGGCAATCTTCTCGCGCCAGACGAGCGGGGCGAGATGATGGACATTGTTGCCTTCGCTGTCGACGGCGACCGTCACCGGCATATCCTTCACCTCGAACTCATAGATGGCTTCCATGCCAAGATCTTCAAATCCAACGACTTTCGCGCCCTTGATCGCGCGCGCGACAAGATAGGCCGCTCCGCCGACCGCCATCAGATAGGCGACCTTGTGCTTGGCTATGCAGTCGACCGCACCCATGCCGCGCTCCGCCTTGCCGATCATTGTCAGCAGGCCGAGATCGAGCATCATGTCGGTAAACTTGTCCATACGGGTGGCCGTGGTCGGGCCGGCCGGACCGACGACCTCTCCCATCACCGGATCGACCGGGCCGACATAATAGATGGCGCGGCCCCTGAAATCGACGGGGAGCTCCTCGCCCTTTGCCAGCATATCCTGAATGCGTTTGTGTGCGGCGTCCCTGCCGGTCAGCATCTTGCCCGACAGCAGCAGGCGATCGCCCTGTTTCCAGCCCCGCACGATTTCCGGCGTCAGCGTATCGAGATCGACCTTGATCGCGGCCTTGTCCGGTTCCCAGTGCACGTCCGGCCATTCATCGAGGTTCGGTGGATCGAGATAGGCAGGGCCAGAACCGTCGAGCGTGAAATGCGCATGGCGAGTGGCCGCGCAATTGGGGATCATCGCAATCGGCTTTCCGGCAGCATGGCAGGGGTAATCGAGTATCTTCACGTCAAGGATGGTCGAAAGTCCGCCCAGTCCCTGCGCGCCGATGCCAAGCGCGTTGACCTTGTCGAAGATCTCGATGCGCAGTTCCTCTATCTTGTTCTGCGGCCCGCGCGCCTTCAATTGGCCCATGTCGATCGGGTCCATAAGGCTTTCCTTGGCAAGGCTCACCGCCTTTTCTGCCGTACCGCCGATGCCGATGCCTAACATGCCGGGCGGACACCAGCCCGCGCCCATTTGCGGCACCATTTCCAGCACCCAGTCGACGATCGAATCGCTGGGGTTCATCATCTTGAACTTGGACTTGTTCTCGCTGCCGCCACCCTTGGCCGCGACATCGATGCTCACTTTGCTGCCCGGCACCATTTCGACCGTCAGCACGCAGGGCGTATTGTCCTTCGTATTGACGCGGCTGAACGCCGGGTCCCTGAGGATGGAAGCCCGCAGGCGGTTTTCCGGGTTGAGATAGGCTTGCCGTACCCCTTCATCGACGATTTCCTGTAATGGCTTCGAGGTATCATCGAGACGACAGTCCATGCCCCATTTGACGAACACGTTGACGATACCCGTATCCTGACAGATGGGACGGTGACCCTCCGCGCACATGCGGCTGTTGGTCAGGATCTGCGCGATCGCATCCTTCGCCGCCGGGCCCTGCTCGGCCTTGTAGGCCTCGCCCAGCGCCTTGATGTAATCCATCGGGTGATAATAACTGATATACTGAAGCGCGTCGGCGACGCTTTCGATGAGGTCGGCTGCCTTGATGGTGGTCATGGTTGGC
Organism: Sphingobium sp.; assembly: GCA_050176605.1. Classification (GTDB taxonomy): domain Bacteria; phylum Pseudomonadota; class Alphaproteobacteria; order Sphingomonadales; family Sphingomonadaceae; genus Sphingobium. Next base: position 3,121 of record JBFXHW010000273.1, read on the forward strand.
TTCCCGCGTCTGGAAATGATCGGTCGGGCTCGCCTATGTCGCTTTTGAGCCGGAGTGTCTAGGGAGCATTCAGCAAAGCGATCAACAGCTTTCCACCATGTTCGTTCCATGCCTGCCGCGGCCGCGCGGAACGTGACGAAGCGATTTTGATCACTTGACGCTGCCGCAAACAGAGGCTTGATTGGCCGTTTCGATCGGACGGGAATCCGCCACCTTGCAGCCAACACCAAAAAAACGCCTCTCCTACGCCCTTGCGCCGTTGACCATCGTCTCCGCCTTTCTATCCACCGCCACGCCAGCAGCGGCGCTCGTTGCCATGGCGCCAACGGACGGGTCGACGGTGGCCGACGATCCGCCGCTGTGTGGCCTGGCTGTGAGCCGGGCAAACACGTTGCCGCAACCGGAAGACTGCCTCGACTGGGGCTTGCCTGACACGCCGCATTTCGATGCATCCGGCGACGAACAGGCCGACATGCAGGGCTATGGACCGCCCTCGCCCACGACGACGCAGCCATTCTCCGCCCAGCGCCAGGACACCAGCTTCGGGGAGCGGGTCGGGGCGGTGAAGTGGGAGTTCGGCGCGCTGTTGGCCTATACGGTGGTCACCCAGACGATCGTCACTCATGAGACGACGCATTTTCATTTCCAGGACGAGGGCTGGTTCGGCAAGGACACCAAGGCGCTCGGCATGGACAAGCTGACTCACGCATTCGACACTTATGCCATGGCGGAGTTCCTGCATCACCGCATCGCCAAACGCACTGGCGAAGGCCCGGGCGCGGCGATTGCTGGCGCTGCGCTCGCGTCAACCGTGGAAATGGTCGGGGAGACGTTCGACGCATTCAAGGTGTCCAGCGGCTTTTCGTTTCAGGACGTGCTGTTCAATACGGCCGGCGCGGGCTTCTCGGTGCTGCGCAACACGACGCCTGGGCTCAAGGACAAGCTCGATTTCCGGCTGCTGCTCGTTCCCAACTCGGATGTCTACACCTTCAAGGGCAAGCGCCATTATGCGCAACAGCGCTATTTTTTCGCACTCACGCTCGCCGGATTCGATCGATTCAAGGACAGTCCCCTGCGCTTCGTCGAGTTGCATGCCGGCTATTATGGCAAGAATTTTACAGCGCGGGACGAAGCGCTGGGCCGCGAGCCAAAGCAAAAGCTGTTTTTTGGCGTCGGCCTCAACGTCAAGGAGCTGCTTTTCAAATCGCCCCGGTCGGAAGTGGGCAATATGGCCGGGTCCGGACTCGACTTTCTTCAGATCCCCAAAACGGCGGTGCACGT
>JBFXHW010000274.1:0-4391 GCA_050176605.1 Sphingobium sp.
GACGATCGACCAGTTTGCGAGCTGTCCGTTAGATACCGATGCCCAGCCATCGGCAAGGATGCGTTGAACCACGGAAGACTGGATCATCGTATCGCCCAGGATGAACGTCGGATCCCATGCTGCGCGAAGCAGGGCAACGGGCAAGAGTGGCGCCGCCGACCATAGCAAGAGCAACGCGACGCGCCCGAATTTCGGCTTGCGCCGGACCGCGAGGATCAGGGTCTGAAGACCAACGAGCGCAGTCGCCAGCAGGACAAGGCCAGCCTGATCATTGACCTGGATGGCGAGCGCCGCAAGACCGAGCGATGAGCCCGCAACGACGATCCCGACGGGAATCGCGGTGGCGCACGTCCAGATTGCCGAAGTTCCCGGTGCGAACGTCGCCAGGAAAAGACCACCGACAATTGCCAGGTAGGCCAGGATTCCCAGCTCCACGATCATCGCACTATCTCGGCATAAACGTCGGACGCGATGATCAGTGATACGTTGTCGAATTCGCCTGGCGGCAGAACAAGGACGTATTCGTCGCTGCGCTCGATGTCAGGACGCACATAGATTTCGAAATAGTAGCCGCCGTACCAGAGCGGGAGCTTAGCGTAGCCATCAGAAAGGCGGTGAAACTGGGTGTCCGACAGATGAAGGGGTATCCCTGTCCGTGAGCCATCGATCAAGGGCGGGATTCTTAGAGCGCGGAGAAAGGCCGTGTCCGAAATGATGCGTATGAACTCAAAGCCCCTGGGCCCGAACAGAAGACGTGCGCCGACAAGCCGGCCGACCGCCGCCGATGCATCAGCGTGTGCGCCGATGTAGCGGCCATTGGACAAAAGGAAGGTCGTGCGATCACGACGATCGGCGGCGATGACCACAATCCCGACGGACGCAGCAACAGCGACTGCGACGGAAATGGCCGGCCAGTTCCCCAGAAGCCTGGCGCAGGCGCACAGCAGCAGCGCAGGGACAAGCAGCAACGCTATTTCCCTGCGCCCGGTCAGGCCCTGCTCAACCACCCAGAGAACGACCAGGACGGCTGCGACGGCCATGACGATCGCCATGGCAGACTGGAGAAGTGCAACGCCATGCCGCATCATCCAAACGCGCCCGCGAGAGCAAGATAGTCCGGAGCGTAGCGTGCCGATCTCAAAGGTGAGCCTCAGGCGCGCTGCAGGACCGCAAGCGTCCAGCACGATACCGGGCGCGGCCAGCGGAAGCTGAAAATTCGCTCGAAGCCGATGGCCACCGGCGCGTACCATTTGACCAGACCGGCGGGGATTCGCAGGATCATGCTGGTCACAACAGTCAGATAGCCGACATGGCCGCCGTAAAGCACGTCCCTGAGCTTGAACGGCGCCCGCTTAGACGTAGTCAGATCCGCGATCGAAACCGCTTTCTCATTGTCCTCGAAATACTTCTTGTCGGTCTTATACCAAAGCCGCCGCAGCCCATTCATCAGCGAGTCTGCATTGGGCTCCCAGCAGCAGACGAGCCCGCCCGGCTTCAGAATTCGATGGAACTCTTCCAGCCCCTTTTCCAGATATGGCGGCAGGTGATGCAGGGAGTCCGTGAGAATGAAATCGAAACTTTGATCCTCGAAACCGGTTTCCAGCACCGACCGGCAGACGACCTCAACCTCTGGCAGGCGCTGCTTGTAGAAGCGGCATTGCTCGGGAGAGATGTCGAGGCCGATGACATTGGCGCCACGCTTGACGAGGTAGACGGAGCCCTCCCCTCCGCCACACATCGCGTCGAGGACTTTCTTGCCGCGCAGATCGATCTTTGAAAGCAGGCGATCATAGACGGCGTGCCGGTAAGCCATAGCCTGATCGCTGCCATAGTGTTTGTCGTAGGTCGCGGCGATGGAGTCGTAATACTCCCGCTGCTTTTCCTCCTCCTGGGACATAGGATTTGTCATCTGATCTGCTCCCATCCTCGCAGGTTCTTATGTCGCGTCGAAGGGCGCGTCAAACGGCGCAAACCCTCCCCACCACTTACGGGAGCCTCAGCACGCGCCGCCAATCCGGGCGCCAGCCCGACCCGCTGCAGAAGAGAATGAAGAGCGCCAAAGTGGTGAAGGCAAAGGCAGCCGCTGTCGACAAGGCGGCGCCATCGAGGCCAATTGCAGGAACGAGAACGGCGTTCAGAACGATATTGAGAACGAAGCCACCGGCCAGCACCAGCGTGTAGGCCCCTGCCCGTCCGCTTTGCAGGATGAGCTGGTCGAGCGCCAGGAAGCCGGCGAGCAGCGTCAGCGGCGCCATGAGAATGAGGAGCGGAGACAGCCCTCCCGCCAGCACCGGGTCGTTGAAAACAAAGCCGATCACAGGCTCATAGAACAGCCAGGCTGCAACCAAAAGCATGACCGTGATCGGGTTCAGGATCAGCAGCAGGCGCCGCAGCAGTCGCTCAAGTTCGGACCAGTCGCTCCGCGCGGTGCTGCGAACGAGGATCGGGTTGAGGTTCGTGCGAATGGCGTATACCGCGTTGAGCACCCCCTCATAGATGACCGAGGCAAGCGCATAGACGCCCGCGGCTGTGTCGTTCATCAGCAGGCCGATCATGAAGATGTCGGTGCGGATGTTCAGTTCGGCTGCAAGGCCGCTGCCCATTGCCCTCGCGCCGAACCTGGAGATGTCCCTGACCTTGGCGCGTTGCACCGCATTTGGACGCAGGCAACGCCGGACGTCCCGATCGATCAGCAGGAAAGTCAGCACGGAGGCCTCGGCGGCCACAAAACAAAGCGCCGCGACGGTGACATCGTGCGACAGCAGATAGGCGCCCGCCACAAAGGCGAGCAGCAGGAGATAGCGCGTTGCCTGGGCAATCGCATAGTGCCGCATCCGCTGCCTGGCGTTGAGAATTGCGATCAGCACCTTGTTCACAGCGGTGAATGGCAGCGCGAGGCTGACGTAGAAGATTGCGGTGCCGACAGGCGGGCTTTGCAGGAGCGCTCCGAGAGGCGCGGCGGCAAGCAGCAGGATGACGCCGCCGACGGCGCCCCAGACGCCGGCGACCAGCACGCCGGAGGCGCAAATCGCGGCGAGATCCTGCTCGTTGTCCTGCTCGAGCGCTGCGACCGACCGGAAAACCGCCAGATGGGCGCCACCGACGGACAACTGGGACATGACGACATATGCCGCCATCGCTTGGCTGAACACGCCGAGACCCTCGGCGCCATAGGCGATGCCCAGCAGGAGGTTCAGCAGCAGCCCGGACGACGCCATGATGGCGAAGGCGCCATGCGTCCAGATCAGGTCGCCGGTGAACTTGCTGATGCGGATCCCGCGCACGGGAGTCACGGCATCCGGGATTCGATGACGTTATCGTCGGATGCCCGCGTCTCCAGCCTCATCTGACTGATCTGGTCAGCAATCAGACCAAGGATGCAGAGCAGCATGCCACCGAGCGTCAGCAGCAGAGAGGCGGTCGGAAACCCTTCGCGCTGAAGAACGGTCAGCACAATGCCGTAGACGAGGCCGAGCGCCACCGCCACGAGACCCGGCCGGAAGAACAGGCGCATCGGCGCGAAAAGCGTGATCAGCTGGATCACCTTGGTGAGCGCGCGAAAGCCGTCGATCGTGCGGACCTTGCTGTGGCCCACGCGAGCATTGGTCTGGATCGGATGGAAGGCGATGGGATAGCCGCGCTCCAGCATCAGGATCGTTGTTGTCATGCTGGCGCTGTATCGATCAGGGAGAAGGCTGAGGTAGCCGACGATCGTGCCGCGACGAAAGATGCGGAGGCCGCAGTTGAGGTCGGAGACATAGGGAATTCCGAGTGCGACCGTAAGCAACCGGATAAGCCATTTGCCGGCGCCGCGCACGCGCGTCGTCGATTTCGACGTCCGCACGCCGATGACAGCGGCGAGGCGCTCCCCGCTGACCTTCTCGAACATCGCCTTGAGGTCCGTTGTGCGGTGCTCCGCGTCCGCATCAAACCAGGCAACATACTCGCCTGTCGCCCGGCTCATGCCGGTCTTGAGCGAGGCACCGTAGCCGCGATTGAAGCGGTGGCTGAAGACACGGACATTCGGCAGGCTGGCAACGGCGGCCGTCGCGGCGGCCAGCGTCCCGTCCTTCGATCCATCGTTAACGACGATGACTTCCGCGTCTGGCAAGGCGGCGGCAAGGTCGCGCAACACCTCCGCGATCGCGCCCTCCTCATTGTAGGCGGGGATCACGACGGACAAGGCAGTCGCGGTGGGCTCGCTCATCCGGCTGTCTCCTTCACCTTGCGCGCGACCACATACTGGATGTCGCCGGTCGGGACATAAACCCTGGCATTGCGAAATCGCGATTTCGCCAACCATGCACCGAAGCGCTTCGGCACCAGCCCCGGAAACACCCTGCCAGCCTTATGGACAAGGAAAGGCAGGTTCACCAGCTTGCCTCGGCTAG
>JBFXHW010000275.1:0-4359 GCA_050176605.1 Sphingobium sp.
GATCGAGCAATAGCGGCGGCAGGGCGGCGACACGCGGGCCGAAACGCCTGTCCGCCTCCTGGAGGATGACGACATCGGCGTCGATTTCCGCCAGAACTGCAAGGATCCGCTCCGGGCTGCGCCGCCTGTCCGTACCGATCGCCTTACGGATATTGTAACTGGCAACGCGAATCCGGGACTGAGACATGCCAGCCTCTATGCCCCGGCGCGCATTGGCTTTCCAGCGTTCCATTCAGTGGAAGCGATAGGTTACCTTGAGACCCAGATGATCGGAAAGGCGCTTGCCCTCCCCATCCGGCCTGAACATCTCCTCCTTTGCAATCGGTACAAGCGACACGTCGCGTGGGACTGCGAAGAACTGCCAGTCATTGGCGTGGATGAGCGGAACATTGGCCGCATTCATCAGCCTCGCCAGACAATGCTGATCGGAATTTTCGCAAAGTCCGGCATATTTCTCGCGTCCCATCGCATAAGCGATCTTTGCGCGCTTGTCCCTTATATATCCCGCCAATATGGAGAGACGCCCGGGCGAGTGACCTATGTTGAAATCTCCCGCATAAATACGGATCGTGGGCTTTCGCTCCGCGTCAGAGGTGAAGTCGTTCAACGCTTCCATCTGCAACCGGTAGGCGACGCGACTGACACCTTCCGGTTGTCCGGATGGATTTCCACTGTTGAAATGGGTGGTCACGATCTCGACGGGATCGGGCGTGCCGGGAACCGCGACGCGTGCGGACAATATCCCCTTGTTGGCGAGGCAGTCATATCCTGAACAGGCACCCGCGGGGAAGGGAGAGCTGCGTATGTTGCTGAGGCGATAGTCCGACATGATGACCAGTCCTGATGACAGGATCGGCGAAAATCCTTCTCCCTTCCAAGGGTCAGGGTCTCTTGCGATACCGTCGACGAACGGCCTTGGCGTGCTTGCTGTCGGCCCGAACGCCACATAGGGGTAGCCAGCTCTTCGCGCGATTGCGCGGGCCTCCGGTGTAAATGCCTCCTGCAGCACGACGATTTCCGGCGCCGTTCCGCTCGCCCTCAACTGGTTCAGTCGGTTACCGATGCGCGCCAGCGCGGACGGTCGATCGAATGCAATCGGCCAGGGCAGGCCTTCTACATTATAGGTAAGGACGCTCAATTCGTCGGATGGAAGGGTGCTCGGCCTTGCAGCGGCGCGGGTGGGTGACGCAACGGTACCGGATGACGCGGTGTGTACACTGGCTGATACCAGTACGATGATTCCACAGGCAAGCAGCCAATGCCGGTTCATTCCTCTGGCTCCTTCTCTGCAGCAAGGACGATACGGTGAAAAGAACACCCCAGTCGGTTGTTCGATTTTCCGCGAAACGACGTTGCGCGAGCAGAATTGAGTGCACGAATAGGGACTTGTGTTCCTGTTTCGTTCCGATACAAGAAGCTATGGCGAAATCGAAAAAGAGATTCATCTGTCAGCAGTGCGGCGGCGTTTCACCGCGCTGGCAGGGGCAGTGCGACGATTGCGGCGGGTGGAACACCCTGATGGAGGAGGCGGGCGAGACGGTTTTCGCTGCCCGGCACGATCTGCATGGAGGCGGCAGAATATTGGCGCTGGCGACGCTCGACAGCGAAGTGGCGTTGCCCGATCGCGAATCGACAGGCATCGCGGAATTTGACCGCGCGATGGGAGGTGGACTCGTATGCGGTAGCGCGACGCTGATCGGTGGCGATCCGGGTATCGGCAAGTCGACCCTATTGCTTCAGGCGGCTGCGACCATGGCCCGGCGTGGGCTCGACATCGCCTATATCAGTGGGGAGGAGGCAGCCGATCAGGTCAGACTGCGCGCGCGCAGGCTGGGGCTGGGAGATGCGCCGGTTCTTCTTGCTAGCGCCACCTCGGTGCGCGACATATTGACGACGTTGAGTAAGGGCGAAGCGCCCCGGCTTGTCATTATCGATTCGATCCAGACCATGCACAGCGATCTGATCGACAGTGCGCCCGGCACGGTGAGCCAGGTCAGGGCGAGCGCGCAGGAACTCATACGGTTCGCCAAGGAGCGTGGAACCGCACTCATCCTGGTCGGCCATGTCACAAAGGACGGCAGTATCGCGGGGCCGCGCGTGCTGGAACATATGGTCGACACGGTGCTCAGCTTTGAGGGCGAGCGCAGTCACCAGTATCGCCTGTTGCGCGCCGCAAAGAACCGGTTCGGCGGAACCGATGAGATCGGCGTCTTCGCCATGGCCGAGGCGGGGCTGCAGGAGGTGACAAATCCTTCGTCCCTTTTTCTCACCAACCGCGAGGAGGCTGTGACTGGCGCGACCGTCTTTCCCGCGCTTGAAGGCACGCGTCCCGTACTGGTCGAGATACAGGCGCTGACGGTGCGGCTTGCAAGCGGGGCTACGCCGCGCCGAGCGGTCGTCGGATGGGACGGCGGACGCCTCGCGATGATCCTCGCGGTGCTGGAGGCGCGTTGTGGTCTCAGCTTCGCGAATTGCGAAGTCTATCTGAATGTGGCGGGCGGCTATCGGATTTCCGATCCTGCCGCCGATCTTGCTGTCGCGGCCGCGCTGGTTTCAGCGCTGGCCGAACGCCCTGTGCCGTCGGACGCGATATTCTTCGGTGAAGTCGCTCTTTCGGGCGAGATCAGGCCTGTCTCCCATGCCTCGCTGCGGTTGCGGGAGGCGGCGAAGCTGGGTTTTGCCGAAGCGAGCACGCCGCATGGCGTGGCAGGTGACGGAGCGGCAATGCGCATCCAGTGCTATCGTTCACTCTCGCAATATGTTGACCGGATATTGGGGCGCGGCTAGCCAGCGCACATGAACGCGCTCGATTTCGCCTTGCTACTGCTGATGGGCTGGATGGCGCTCCGGGGTTATATGCGGGGCTTCGTAGAGGAAATCCTGTCGCTCGTGGCCTGGATCGTGGCCATCATGGCCGTCCGGCTGTTTCTGGCGCCGGTGACTGACCTTGCGGGCATCTGGCTGGGAGCTAGCGCCCTGACCTCCATTCTCGTCTTCATCCTATTTTTTGCGATCAGCTTTTTCGTGGGCAGGGCGGCCGCGAAATGGGTTGGCAACCGCACGCGTGCCTCGTTCATGGGACCCATCGACTCCGTTCTCGGTTTCGGTTTCGGTGCAGTTAAGGGCCTGATGATCGCTGCCCTGGCATTTCTGACCTTCAATCTCGTCTATGGACTGTTCGCGGGAGAGAGGGGCGAGCGCCCGGAATGGATGACAAGGGCGCGCAGCTATCCGTTGCTCAGCGCCAGCGCTGAAACGCTGAGCCAGATCGTCCGGGACCGCGATCAACTCGAAAAGGCAGAGGACATGTTCATCAATCCGCCGAAGAAGAAATCGAAATAGGCTCTGCCTGCTCCCTCATTCCGCAGAGGCAGGCATGCCCTAGATCGTCACGATGACTTCAGCACTTTATAACCAGGAAATACTGCGTCTCGCCACGTCTATCCCGTGCCTGGGACGGCTCGAAGGACCGGGCGGTACGGCAGACAAGCGATCGCCTACTTGTGGCAGCCGTGTGATCGCGGACGTGCGGATCGGCGAGGATGCGCGGGTCACGGCGCTTGGGCTGGATGTGCGGGCCTGTGCGCTCGGTCAGGCCTCGGCGGCCCTGCTGGGTGCCAATGCCCTTGGCCGCTCCGCCGCGGAGTTACGTGAAGCCGCGACTGCCCTGCGTGCCTATCTCACAGGCGCTGGCGAGGCTGCCGAACCCGATTTTTGGCCGGGCATGGCCGTGCTTGCGCCCGCACGCGATTATCCCGCCCGGCACCCGTCGATCCTGCTGGCATTCGAGGCCGCAAGCGAAGCGGCCGAAAGCGCGCTTGCAGCGCAGCGCCAAAAGGCATGATGGACGGCCCTACAGACCTGCTGCTGAGCGAGGGCGTCATACTTCTCGGCTTTGCGACGGTTTTCGTGATGCTTTTTCGCAAGCTCGGGCTTGGCGCCGTTCTTGGCTATCTCATCGCGGGCGCGCTTGTCGGTCCACAAGGGCTGGCGCTCGTTGGCGGCGGAGAATCGAAACTCGACATTGCTGAAATCGGTATCGTGCTGTTGATGTTCCTCGTCGGGCTGGAACTCAATCCCGCGCGCCTGTGGCGGTTGCGCCACGATATCTTCCTGCTCGGTGCGGCGCAGGTCGCGCTGTGCGGCGCGGCGCTCGCAGTCGTCCTTTATGGTGGCACCGCATTTACCGCCGGCGCAGCAATCGCGATTGGCCTTCCGCTCGCGCTTTCCTCCACCGCGCAGGTGCTGCCCAGCCTGAAAGGCAGCGGACGAATCAACTCACCGTTCGGAGAGAAAGCGTTTTCCGTCCTGCTTTTCCAGGATCTGTCGATCGTGCCGCTCATCACGATCGTGGCGGCC
>JBFXHW010000276.1:0-4296 GCA_050176605.1 Sphingobium sp.
CAGCAATCTCGCCGGACGGAGTGGTGGATCAGTCTGTAGGTCTGTAAGTCGATCGGGGTTTTGAGCAGCGGACCTTTGGCGAGCAGCTTCTTGCTGCATACAGGTGTGATCAAATCGTCCCACAAGCGAATGGCGACCACGCCCTTCCAGTCCGTGACCATCTTATAATCGATTTGCGGCTGGTGGTGTCCGTACTGCTTGCCAGGGAGCTTGCCCACACGAATGGCTGCGTCGAACCCCTGCTGGCGGAAATCGACGGGGTCCATCGACGTGGAAACCCGGATGTGGATGTTCGGGTACTCGCGCATAAACGTGGACAGGTGATTGAACAGCCACAATGTCGCGGTAGTCGGCAAAATGCTGACCGAAAGATAGTTTTTCGTGCCGAGCGCTTCTCCGGTTGCCTGCTCGATCTCGTCGAGCGCGTTCGAGGTTGAAGTGAAGTAGGCTTCGCCGAATGGCGTCAATTCTACGCGGCGAGTGAGGCGGCGAAAGAGCTGCTTGCCGAGGAAGCCTTCGAGCAGCTTGATCTGCCGGCTGACGGCTCCCTGCGTGACGTTCAAATCGTCCGCCGCCTGGGAAAAGCTCAAACGCCGCGCCGCAGCGTCGAAGACGCGCAAGGCAATCAGCGGTGGCAGCCGGCGGTGCATGTCACAGATTACTTTAAATCATGTATCGCCCTAGAACAAATCGTTTGTCACGTTGCGGGGCGGGGCAAAAATACTGCTGTCATCGTCTTTTTGCCGGGGGCCAGGGGTAATGCCGAAAGACATACAGTGCGGATTCAGCGTTCATGTTGACGCCGTGGCGGCATGGCTCGGCACGTTCGGAGGAGCGGATTCCCCCCACGATATTTCCCGCGGCATGTTTGCCGGTGAGGTCGGCACGCCCCGACTGCTGGACCTGTTCGACCGGCTTGGCATCAAGACATCTTGGTTCATCCCCGGTCATTCGATCGAGACGTTTCCGGATCAGATGCAAGATGTGGTCAAGCGCGGCCACGAGGTCGGCCTGCACGGCTACTCGCACGAAAATCCTCTAGCGATGACGCGCCGGCAGGAAGAAGACGTCTTCGACCGTTGCATCAGTCTCATTGAGAAGCTGAGCGGCCGCAAGCCGCGGGGCTTTGCTGCGCCATGGTGGGAGCATAGCGCATCGACGCCCGACATCCTGATGGCGCGCGGTATTAAGTACGACAGCAGCATGATGCACCACGATCATGAATGTTATCGCCTTCGCGCCAGCGATACGTGGACACCGATCGATTATTCTCAAAGCGCCGACACATGGATGAAGCCGCTTAAGCGCGGCCGCGAGACGGCGCTGATCGAGATTCCGGCAAGTTGGTATCTCGATGACCTGCCACCGATGATGTTTATCAAGAAAGCGCCTAACAGCCACGGATTCATGAATCCGAAAGACATCGAAGATCTTTGGCTGCAGCAGTTCGATTGGGTTTACCGGAACTACGATCACGCCGTCTTCGTCATGACGCTTCATCCGGATGTCGCCGGGCGTCCCCAGGTCTTGCTGATGCTCGAACGCATCTGCGCGCACATCATGGGCCACTCAGGCGCGCGCTTCATTACCAACGAAGAAATGGCTGATGACTTCGACCGACGTCATCCACTCCGACCCTAGAAGGGACTAGCCAGGATGTGTGGCCTGTGTGGAGTCTGGCGCGGCAAGGCGCATTGGAGTCCCCGAGCGCGGAACCCAGGCGTATTCGCCGCTACCGGGGAAGACGCTGCGCCCATGCGCGAGCGTCTCGCCCAAATAGCAATTCTAAATCGGGTGCTGCATCCGTTCGGCGTCAGCGTGCTGGACTGGGAAGGCTCGCAGTGGATTCTCGATTCTGTGAACGGCAGCACTGAAATCGTCGCTGATATTGCTGCGGTATGGCCTGCGGCCGAACGACTCTCGAAGCGCGGTGTAGATCCGCTTTCGACGACATTGATCGAGTCTGCGGCCAGCGTTCGGAGGCATTAAGGATGCCGCGACCGGCTAGAATTCCGCTTTCAATCGTGACGGGATTCCTCGGAAGCGGAAAAACCACGTTGCTGCGTCGCGTTCTTGCCGCTCCGGGCCTGGAAGGTTCGTGTGTGCTGGTCAATGAGGTCGCCGACACGGGTGTTGACGATCGCCTGCTGAAGTCGGTCGCTGGCGATGTGCGTCTGGTCGAGGGCGGCTGCGTATGCTGCACCGCTCGCGACGAGCTTCGCTCGATACTCCTGGGTCTGGTCGAGACCGTCTCGGATGTCGATGATCGGCAACGGATCATCCTCGAGACCACTGGTTTAGCTCATCCGGCGCCCTTGATCGAAGCGATTGCTGCGCACCCAGTTCTCCACGCCCGCATTCGACTCAACGGTGTTTTGACGGCAGTCGATTGCACTGACGCGAATGAGAATGCGCGAAGTTTCGTCGAATTCACAAACCAGGTCATTGGTGCCGACGCGGTGGTCATCACCAAAGCGGACTTGGTGGACGAAGACGCTGTGGATCGGACGATCGATCTGGTCCACGGACTCAATCCCTACGCCGCTGTTACTACCGCCAATGCTGATACGGTGGGTGCCTTTCTGAAGCATGGAGTGACCGGGTCAGGTATCGAGTCTCGCGTGGGGAGAATGCCGTCGCATTCGCCATTACCGCACTCCGGCATTCGCACTTTCCGCATTGCCCTTGAGGGCGACTGCGACTGGACGGCTTTTGCGATTTGGCTCTCGCTGCTCGTTCATGCCCACGGCAGCCACATCCTGCGGGTCAAGGGGTTGCTGGACGTCGCCGGGGCAGGAGCGCCGGTCGCAATCAATTGTGTGCAGAGCCTTGTGTACTTTCCCGAGCATCTTGACGGCTGGCCTGACACCGATAGGCGGCCGATGCTGATCTTCATCGTGCGCAATCTGGAGCCGGCGCTCGTGCTCAAGTCCTTGCGCGCGTTTCTGCGTAGCGATCGTCCCACGCTGCTTCCTGACAGAGCCGAATGTGCTTATGACACAGCCGAAGCCGCCACATCTTATGGATAGTGAACCGATGTCATCCGTTCTTGATCGCGACAGTCTCAATGCATTCTGCCGTCACACCCACGTCGAGGTTGCAGGCACCGCCAGCGGACCGCTCGCGGGCCTGACCTTCGGCGTCAAGGACATCTACGACGTCGCGGGGGTCGGCACAGCGTTCGGCAATCCGGACTGGCTTGCAACGCACCCGGTACCGACCAAAACCGCGCCCATCGTTGAGCGGCTGCTTGCCGCTGGCGCAAGCGTTATCGGCAAGACGCATACCGACGAAATCGCATTCAGTATCAACGGAATAAACGCGCACTATGGACGTACCACGAATCCCAAAGCGGCAGGCCGATTGAGTGGGGGATCGTCGAGCGGTTCCGCAGCGGCCGTTGCCGGCGAGCTTTGCGACTTCGCGCTCGGAGCCGATACCGGAGGCTCCGTGCGTCTGCCGGCCAGCTTCAATGGTCTCTACGGCCTGCGCACGACACACGGACGCATCTCTCTCGAGGGAGCGAGGACGCTGGCGCCAAGCTTCGACACCGCGGGCTGGTTTGCGCGCGATCTGTCTATATTTGCTAGGGTTGGAAAGGTGCTCCTCACCAAAGGCAGGAGCTGGCCGAAGTTCGAGCGTGTCGTCATCGCCGAGGATGCGTTCGCGCTTGTCGATCCCGGCGTCAAGGAGGCGTTGCGAGCCATACTCGACCGGATGGCGCAGGCATTGGGCACGCCGCGGCCGGTTACGCTTGCATCCGATAGTCTCCAGAAGTGGTTTGAGATCTTCCGGACCATTCAGTTTTCGGAGATCTGGCGGGTCCACGGCGAGTGGATCCGGCGCGTCAATCCGAAGTTCGGCCCCGGTGTCGCCGAACGCGTTATCGCGACATCAAAACTCGATCCGGGCGAAATCTCCAGGGCCGAGGCTACGCGGATTCAGATTGCAACGCGTGTGACCGATTTGCTCGGAGACAGGACACTGATGATCTTGCCGACTGCTCCGGGCATTGCGCCTCTTGTCGAGACGTCGATAGAGGATCTTGAAGACTTTCGCGGACGCGCGATGCGGCTGCTGTGCATTTCAAGCCTGACGCGGGTGCCGCAACTGAACTTGCCGGCCGCAAGTCTGCACGGATGTCCGTTGGGAATTTCATTGATCGGACCGGTGGGCGCCGATGAAGCTCTCATCGATGCGGCTCAACGGATCATGCGTTGATCCGGCGTTCACGGCTTGAGATTGTCGAGCCACTCGGAAAGCGTCTTTGTTGCCGCGTCCCTGAGCTGAGTACCA
>JBFXHW010000277.1:0-4290 GCA_050176605.1 Sphingobium sp.
AAGCGGCCTTCGCCGCCTCGGCTTCGGCGCGCTGGGCCTCGTTCGTCCAATAGATGGCGGAGCGATACTGGGTACCGACGTCATTGCCCTGGCGCATGCCCTGGGTCGGGTCGTGCGCCTCAAAGAGAGCCTTGAGCAGCGTCCCATAGGAGACCTGCTTCGGGTCATAGACGACCAGAACGGACTCGGCATGGCCGGTGCCGCCGCTGCAAACCTCCTCATAGGTCGGATTGGGCGTGGTGCCGCCGGCATTGCCGGCAGCCGTCACCCAGACGCCGGGAATCGTCCAGAACCGCCGTTCCGCGCCCCAATAGCAGCCCAGCGCGAAGATCGCCGTCTCGCTCCCTTGAGGATAGGGGCCTTTCAGCGGGTGGCCGGAAACAAAGTGCTTCTCGGCTGTCGGAAGGGCTTCAGCCCGGCCCGGCAGGGCATGCGCGGCATCTGGCAGGTCAAGCGACTTGCGGCGGAACAGCATGGGAGAACTCCTGTGGGAATGCCTGCGATATAGTGAGCGCCCGATCGAACGGCCAGTCAACAAAGCTTGAATGGCAGGCTTTCGCCGCTATAGTGCCGCCGCTTCGCGCCGGACAACCTGCGCATGCCGGAAGGGTGGCCGAGAGGCTTAAGGCGCACGCCTGGAAAGTGTGTATACGTGAAAGCGTATCGAGGGTTCGAATCCCTCCCCTTCCGCCAGACGCTCATTTTCCGACATTCAGTCTCGCCCATCGGCGCCGGCGGTACCCCTGTTAATGTTTGACAAAACAGCGTCTTTCGTCCGTCGACATGCGCCAGCAATTGTGACGAGCCGCCGTTTCTGCTAAGATAAGTGCTGGTATAATCCCAGGACATCTCGCGCGATGCGCACCATAAACAAGCTGACAGTCCGGCAGGTAGAAACGATCTCGGCCAAGGGTCGCTATTCGGACGGGGGGAATCTGTATCTTGTCGTGACCGCGGCGGGGACGCGCCAATGGGTGTTCCGCTACCGGTGGTCCGGCGGTGAAAGAGAAATCGGCTTAGGCTCTGCGGCGCCTGGGCGTGTGACACTCGCCCAGGCGCGAAAGATCGCTCAGACGTCCCGCGACGCCCTGGCCGAAGGCAGGGATCCGGCTTTCATAAAGAAGGAGGCAAAAGAAGCGGCGCAGGCCGCTCGCACGTTTGGCCAAGTCGCTGACGAGTTCCTCGAGGCGAAGGGCGCCGGTTGGCGCAATCCCAAGCATCGAAAACAGTGGGAGTACTCCCTTAAGACGCTAGCCGAGCCGATTCGCTCGCAGCTTGTGCATGAGCTCGCCAACACGGATGTGCTGTCGGTGCTGCGGCCATTGTGGACGACAGTCCCGGAGACCGCCCGCCGGCTGCGCGGCCGCATTGAAGCCGTCCTCGTATTCGCCACGCGCAAGGGCTACCGGAAGGGCGAGAACCCGGCCACGTGGAAAGACAATCTGAAAGACCTGCTGCCACGGCATGATGAGCTATCGCGCGGCCATCATGCGGCGCTCGACTACGCCGATATGCCCGCCTTCACGGAAAAGCTACGCAGGCGAGAATCAAGAGCTGCCCAGGCCCTTGAGCTTGTAATCCTGACCGCGACGAGAACGAGCGAGGTTCTCGGCGCGCAGTGGGACGAAATCGACCTCGAGAAGAAGCTGTGGGCTATCCCTGCAACGCGAATGAAGGCGAAGCGCGAACATCGCGTGCCCCTCTCAGGGCGCGCCATCGAGATATTGCAGGAACTATCAGCCGACCGGTGGTCGCCGTTTGTGTTTCCGAGCAACACCGGCCGCGAGGCGCTCTCAAACATGTCCATGCTGATGCTGCTGCGCCGCATGGGCTACGACAAGATCACCGTTCACGGCTTCCGCTCGACGTTCCGGGACTGGGCTGGCGAAACGACGTCCTTTCCGCACGAGGTTTGCGAACAGGCGCTCGCGCACACGATCAAGAACAAGGCGGAGGCTGCCTATCGCCGCGGCGACATGCTGGCGAAGCGGGCTTTGCTCATGGAGGCGTGGGCGAATTTCATCGAGCCGGCGAAGGCTGACAATGTCATTCCGATGATGGCGGCTGGATGAGCAAGTCAATTTGGAGCGATTGGGATGTGGCGTGGCAGGGTGTCAGTCTTGCCGAGGCGAAACTCCTCAACGCTGAGAATGCAAGAGCCGCGAAGCTATCCGATGAAGCGCGCCGGCCCATCGCGGCGAGTTTCATGCGGCAGGGTAGATGGACACTGCTGTCAGTCTTGGTGTGGATCGCGACACGATCCCCGATGTTGGCGTCATATGGCGAGGAAAGGGCGATGTCGTCTCGATCGGTCGCTCTGGCCGCGATGTTCGACAGAATCCTCAAGCAGACCCGCAAGGTGGTAAAGACGACCCGCAAAGCAACCGAGGCCGGGAAGAAAAAAGCTCACGAGGGATTGGCCCGGCGAGCTGCCGAATGGTTGGATGAAACGTGGCGGCTGTTGGTCGAGCAGGCGATCAAGCACGGCATTGTAGCCGCATGCGACAGCGTCGCCGCATCGGATGACGCCGTGGTGGTCCTAAAAAGGGGCCAATCATTCCCCCCAGTCGACGAGCCGAAGGCATGGCTAACTTACGCCCCCAGCATGATCGGAAGTGATCTTGTCTTGATACCAGGCGGGCTAAATTACGGCCGCACAGACGGCTTCGCGAATGTCACGTTTGACAGCGCGAGCATCCAGCTACACTGGAGCGGCAATCATAATCCGTTCGCAGTGCGGGCGCCCGTTGGCCGACCCTCGAAAGTACCGCAGATCATCGCTCGAATAGAACAATGGTCAGAGGCCGAGCGCCAACAGCCGTTTGGGAAGAAGGTCGAGCAGCTCAGGTCTGAACTGAAACTCGGTAAGATATCCGAGCGAACAGTTCGGAAGGCTATCAACCAAATGGATAGCGGCAAGCATCTGACCCGGCGCAGCAAGCGTCGTTCTTACCGATAATTTCTGCCCCCATTTATGCAGCTATATTTGCCGAGGTGATTTGGTGTTCCCTGCGGGCCATGGCGATGCCGCGTCGGCCTCGTCTCACCATAGAGGTTCACCGATGAATCACAATGCACCATTGGCCGTCTCGATCGCCGAAGCCGCCGAGGTTTCGGGCGTTGGGCGGACCGCCCTCTACGCTGCCGCAGCGCGCGGCGAGATCCGTTTTCGGAAGAGGGGTCGCCGCACTCTCGTGTTAACCAGCGAGCTCCGCGAATGGTTAGACTCGTTGCCGGCCGCCAACCTGCGTGCGCAAGCAACAGGCCGAGCGCACACCCTCGCCGGCTCACATCCATAAACCACGCGAATTCTCAAGGCGCCTATCCCCGCCCGCTTCGCCGACAGGCCTTCAAAGGATTTTCAGAAACTATGTCGTTACCGACACCAAACTTTCGAAATCGTCCCAGCCCGCAGCGGGCGCGAGACATCCAAAGACGCGTTCGCGAAATCACGCGGCTGAGATCGGAATCTCGAACTTTCGCGGCCTATACTGGAGGCACCGAGGAAATTCTCGACCTCCGATCGGCAGGTCACATCAAGCACGTCGCACTCACGCTGGCGGTTATGCTTCGGGCCGCCGGCAAGACAGCCCTAAACGTTCTCTTCGATGTTGAGGCAAAGCGCCATCTGGCGATGCTCCCCACGCTCCGACCGCGAGATTCAGAACTTACGGTATTGGCCTCTCCCAATTCGTGGGGCGCAAAGGTCGTCTTGATGGCGATCGCTGCCATGGTTGAATTGGAAGGCGGACTCGACATCACTTTGTTGGACGATAAGGTACTCCGCGTTACACACGCCATCAAACGATCTGACGACCGCGCATGGATTGTTTCTCTCCGCGGATCGTGCACCCCAACACCGTCTCCGCGCATGAAGGGAATCCTTCCGATTCTCACCAACTATGCCGACTGCCTCATTCTCGCCAAAAGGCGAGAAGCTGGCACCTGGGCAAGGCGACCGGCTCCCGCGGGCAAGGAATCACTGCTCATTGTCGCGACCGCCAAGCGGCATCTCCCGAGTTGGAAGACGGCATTGGCGCCCCGCAATGTTCTCGTCGACTCCTCGTTCGACCGGGTTCGCCGCAATAGCAGAAAACATCATCGCGTCACAGCCGGCAAGTCCACGCGCCATCCGCTCCGCGGCGCGACGCGCGAGGAGGCCCGCGCGTGATGCCCGCTTTCGACCACAAACTTTTCGCCAGCGCCATCGCCGCAATGTCGGCCGCGGGCTTGACTGACTCGACGATCTTCACCCCGGCCGGTGCGGAGTGGCGCATCATCGATCCGACG
>JBFXHW010000278.1:0-4287 GCA_050176605.1 Sphingobium sp.
TGGCCCCGGCAATGACGTCGCCATCGTCGATACCGCGACAATGGCGGTGGTTGGCAAGGTGCAGGCGGGGGACAGCCCATGGGGCGTCGCCGTCGTCCCCGCCCGGCGATAATCCGCTTCGGCCGCCCGGACCTCGACGGCCCAGGGTAACGCGTCGCGGCGGTGAGGGAGCAGGCTCCTGCGCCGATTGCTCCGGAGCGCGCATCGGGATAGGATCGGGCCATGTCGGATGCAGACCCCCGACCAGATGACGCAGCGTTGCACGCATCCGTGTCCAGTGCGCTGATCTTCGCGCGGGCGCTGGACGGCGCGGGCGGCGCGCGCGTCGTCGGCTGGGAAGAGCTGAGCGATTGGCCGTCCGCGGGCGGAGACGCGACGCTCTGGGTGCATCTCGACCGCACGACGCCGGGTATCGACACATGGCTTTCCCGGCGGCTCGCCGTTTCCGGGACGACGCTGGAGCAGCTCATCTCCAACGACACGCGCCCGCGCGCCTTTCGCGAGGACGATGCGCTCGTCACCATCTTGCGCGGCATCAACCTCAATCCGGGCGACGAGCCAGAAGACATGATCGCCATGCAGATCTGGGCCGACGCTTCGCGGGTCGTGACCCTGCGGCGCAGGCGGTTGCAGACACCGCAGGACGTGAAGGACGATCTCGATGCCGGGCGCGGCCCGCACTCGGCGGGAGAGCTGGTCGCGGGGCTGATCGAAAAGCTGGCGGCAAAGATGAACAACAGCATCGTCGCGATGAACGACCGAATCGACCGGCTGGAGGATATGCCCGCCAGCGCCGACACCGCGCGGATGCTGGACGAGATCGGCGACATCCGCCGCCAGTGCCTCGCCCTGCAACGCTTCATGTCGCCCCAGCACGACGCGCTTCAGCAGATATGCGGCGACCCGCCGCCCTGGCTCGACCGGGACAATGTCCGGCATATCCGCGAGACGATGGAGCGGCTGCGTCGCTATCTCGACGATCTCAACGTTTCCAAGGAAAGCGCGATTGTGCTGCAGGACGATCTCAACAACCGCGCCGCCGCCCAGTCGAACAAGACGATGTACCTGTTGTCGATCGTCGCCGCGATCTTTCTGCCGCTCAGCTTCGTTACCGGACTGCTCGGTATCAATGTGGGTGGCATGCCGGGCGTGGAATCGCAGGATGCGTTCTGGATCACGGTCGGCGCGCTCGCGGCGCTGATGGCGCTTCAGATCTGGATCTTCCGCAAGATCAAATGGCTCTAGCGGAGCCGGCTCAGCCGGTTTGCGCGGTTTCCCGTTGTTCCAGCGAAAAGCGGATCGTCCGCCGCGCCGGATCGGCCTCGGTCAATGCGACGCATATGCTGTCGCCCGGCCCTGCATCGGGCGCCGAGACGCGGGCGACGACAGGAAGGTTTTTCAGGCGGATACGCGCGCTGCGATCGTCCATATCGGTGACGACAGCGTCGAAAATCTCGCCCTCCTGCCCGTCCAGCATCACCGCCTCGGCAAGATCGATGGCCGCGCGATCGATCTGTCCGCCCAGCCGGTCCGCCGCGCTCATCACATCGGGCAGGCGGGTGAACGCCTCCGTCGCCGCGTCCGGCACCGGCTCGCCATTGGCGACCGCGAGCGCGGCCCGCACGACATAGCGGTCGGCCAGCCGCCGCAGCGGGGCGGTCGCATGGGCATAGGTCGCACCGACCGCCGCATGCCATGGTATCTCGCCCTCGACATAGGGCTGGTAGGAGGCGCCGTTGCCCGCGCGGCGCACCGCCAGCATGAAGGCGGCATGGCGCGGATCGGCGGGATCGAGCGTGCGCTCGAACTGCGACAATGTCGCCATGCACGGCCAGACGAGATCGAGCGCGCGGGCCTCCTGACGCAGCCGCCCGATCGCACGGTCGTCCGGCGGGGCCATCACCCGGAACAGCCCGGTGCGATGGGCGAACAGCGCCTCGGCAACCGCGATATTGGTCGCGAGCGACAGCGCGGCGTTGCGATCCTCGGACGGCCGGCGCGGGCGGAACCGCAATTTCAGCCTGCCCTGCGCGTCCCGCTCCACCTCCTGTTCCGGCGGATCGACGCGTGTCGCGCCGCGCCGCTCCTCGGCGCGGGCCATGCGGTCGGCCAGATCGGCAAAGCTCTCCGGCAGGTCGGCGTCGCGCACGCTGTCATAGGCGAGCTTCGCGCGGCTGTGGACGATGGCGCGTTCGGCGCCGTCGAGCTTCACCGTGCCGTCCGGGGCCACGCGCACGATGAATATCACCGCCGGGCGCGGTCCATCGGGCAGCAGGCTCGCCGCGCCCTCGCTCAGCAGGGCGGGATAGAGGCGGGATTTCCCGTCGGGCAGATACTGGCTCGCGCCGCGCGTCCATGCCTCTGCGTCGATCGGGTCTCCATCGCGCACGAACCAGGCGACATCCGCTATCGCATAGCGCAGGACAAGGTCCGCACCCGCGCGCTCGATCGCGAAGGCCTGATCGAGATCGGTCGACGATGCCGGGTCGAGCGTGACGAAGGGGATGTCGGTGCGGTCGCGATGCGCGTCGGGCGTGCGCCGCGCGGCCTGGTCCGCCGCCGCCATGACCCGTGGGGGAAAATCGCCGGGCAACTGGAACTGGCGGCGGATTTCGGCCAGCCCTTCGGCCAGGGCGTGCTGCGGATCGACAAGCGCCTTCATCGCGCCGGTCTAGCGCAGGCGGGGAGGACAAGGGAAGGGCGAAGCCGCCGCCCGCATGCGACTGGTGACCCCTACGGGAATCGAACCCGTGTTTCAGCCGTGAGAGGGCCGCGTCCTGACCGCTAGACGAAGGGGCCATATGCGCCCGGGGCGCATCGGTGGGGACGGGCCTTAGCGGCGCGGGCGCGAATAATCAAGCGCACATCGGGCGGGTAGCCTGCTTGACGGCGCGCGTGGCCGCAGCCTACCTTCACCATATGATGACCCTGCCCCGCGCGGCGTTCGCCGCCCTCGCCCTTTTTCTTGCGCCGGCCACGGCCCATGCCGATCCGCTTGGCGATGCGGTAAAAGGCGATATGCCCTCGCTGCTCGCGCTTTATCGCGGCCTCCACCAGCATCCGGAACTGAGCTTCAAGGAGGTAAAGACCGCCGCCCTGCTGGCGAAGGAGATGAAGGCGCTGGGCTTCAGCGTGACGACCGGCGTGGGCGGAACCGGTATCGTCGCCGTGCTGGAGAACGGGCCGGGCAAGACGATCATGCTGCGGACGGACATGGATGCGCTGCCAGTCACCGAACAGACCGGCCTTCCCTATGCCAGCCTCGAAAAGGGCGTGATGCATGCCTGCGGGCACGATATCCACATGACGAGCTGGATCGGCGCGGCGCGGCGGCTGGTCGCGCGCAAGACGGACTGGACCGGCACGCTGGTGATGATCGCGCAGCCTGCCGAGGAACTGGGCGAGGGCGCCAGGGCGATGCTCGACGACGGGCTTTTCACGCGCTTTCCAAAACCCTCGGCGGCGATCGCGCTGCATGACTCGGCGGCCATGCCGGCCGGCACGATCGGCTATGCGCCGGGCTATACCTTCGCCAATGTCGACTCGCTCGACATCGTCGTGAAGGGGGTGGGCGGCCATGGCGCCTATCCCCAGAACACGAAGGATCCGGTGGTCGTGGCGGCGCGGATCGTCACATCGCTTCAGACCATCGTGTCGCGTGAGGTGGACCCGCAGGATGCCGCGGTCGTCACCGTCGGCCATATCTTCGGCGGGACCAAGCGCAACGTGATCCCCGACGAGGTGACGCTGGAACTGACCATCCGCAGCTATTCGGACGCGACCCGGCGCAAGCTGCTCGATTCCATAGCGCGCATCGCGAAGGCCGAAGCAATGGCGGCGGGTATGCCGGACGACCGGCTGCCCGAAATCCGCGCTGCGGACTCGTTCACGCCCGCCGCGTTCAATACCGAGCCGCTGACAGGCCGGATCATCGGGCTGTTCCGCACCCGTTTCGGGGATCGCGTGATGCAGATGGCGCCGACCATGGGCGGGGAGGATTTCGGCCGGTATCGCACGGGCGGAGCGGAACCGATCCAGAGCCTCATCTTCTGGCTCGGCGCGGTGCCGCAGGGGAAGTGGGACGCCGCGAAGGGCGATATCGCCAGCCTCCCCTCGCTTCACAGTGCCTTGTGGGCGCCCGATCCGGAACCCGCCATCGCCACGGGCGTGGAGGCGCTGACGGCTGCCGCGCTGGATCTGCTGAAGCGCGAATAGCCCCGGATTACCCGGCTTTTCCCGGCTCGAATTTCGCGAAAATCAGCGCGCCTGTGCATCAATATTTAACTG
>JBFXHW010000279.1:0-4282 GCA_050176605.1 Sphingobium sp.
TCGACCCGTCGCTCCCAATCGTCGGCGAAGGTGGCGATGTGCGCACCGATGCCCCCGTCGACGGAGATCAGCTGCCCCGTCACGAACTTGGCAGCGTCGGACGCCAGGAACGCGACCATATGCGCGATGTCGTCGGGTTCACCCACATAAGGCGTGAGGTGATGACGCAGATATTGCGCCTGGACCTCGGGAGTGACCCGACCGGCTTGCGTCAGGATCATACCGGGAAGGATAGCGTTACAGCGGATGCCGCGCTTGCCGTACTGCGTCGCGACCGTACGTGTGAACTGGTTCACCGCCGCTTTCGATGCCGAGTAGGCGGTGAGTTTGAGTTCGCCGCCCTGGCTCGATCCCGAAGACGTGTTGATGATGCTGCCGCCTCCGCCCTTCAGCATGACAGGGATCGCATGCTTGCATGCGAGCATAACGCCCAGCGTGTTGATCTCGAACGTTCGCCGCCAATTGTCGACGTCGATGTCTCCCGCGAAAAAGTCGCCCGCGGTGAGATGAAGGCCCGCGGCGTTGTTGAAAAGGATGTCGAGTTTGCCGAAATGCGAGGTGGCCGCATCGATGGTGGCACGGACCTGTGCCTCGTCGGACACGTCGGCGGGCACGGCGATGGCTCGATGTCCAGCGTCACAAATCGCCGCAGCCGTGGAGCGAGCCGCTTCGCCATCGATGTCGGATATGATGACCGAGGCGCCGCGCCGCGCCAGCATGTGCCCGGTGTGCGCTCCGATCGCCGTCGCGCGTCCGGCGCCGAAGATGACGGCGACTCTCCCATCAAGATCTCGGTCTGACATCGCTACTCTCCTTTTCTCTGATAGATCCGCCCAACGCACAAATTCTATTAAGTCACTTTATACATCATGGTCACGCTCACCAGCCGCGACGGCTGCTTGGCCCTAGATCACCGTGCAGCGCCCGGCGGCGCCCTGACGCACCACCACCAGCGACTCTGCGCAGCGTCGTCGGTGATCTGCTCCGCGGTCGTGTGAGCGGTCTCCATGTCGATGTCGGCGGCAACGACATTCGCGTCTTCGCACGCACAGACGATGGCGCAGGCCCTGCCGTTGCCGACCGCCTGCCCGCGCGTGCCGGCGCCGGTCACGATCGCGGCCTTGCCCATCGGTCGGTCAGCCATTCACCCTCCTCGCAGCGCTACGCGAATTCAGTCGATCGGCAGAAATGTTGGCGTCTGGATGACGTCTCCAGCCAAGGATGCTGTGTTCGCTCACGATATACTGGTTGCAACGCGCGATTATTTATGTCAACCTATTTGCTATAGAGTCTAGTGCGATGAGGAAGATGGCCCGCGACCGGCGCGATGGAACGGCCTGCCGCGCCCAATCTGAGGGAGCATACTTGACGTTCTGAGGCGTAGGTCCGTCTGCATCGAAGCAAACGGATAGATTTTGGAGAGGAGAAGACATGCTCAACGGTATGCCGGTGATCGATGCAGTAGTGCACGCATTTGACTTCAGCGAGGAAAACTACGCCAACAAATATGGCGAGTTCTTCGCCCAGATGGTTTCCGGCGGGGTCATGTCGGGCGGCGTGCCGGGGTACGTACTGCGCGACAAGCAGGCGTATTTGCGCGACTGGTCGATTGAGGACGCCGCCAACGTCTGCTTTCTCGAAAGCCCCACGGACCTGGCAGGCTATCACGTGCTTCCGGTGAACGCGTTTGTGGACGGCGGCTGCTCGCTCGAGAAGGCCCTCGAGGCGCGCCGTCGCTGGCCGAAGCGCTTCTTCTTCTACATCGCCGCCGATCCCATGCAGGGAAAAGCGGCGATCGAGGATATGCAGACACAGTATGACGCGCTCGAAGGCGACGTGGTTGGGGTGAAGCTGTACCCCAACAGCTGGGTGACCGGCGACATCAACAGCTGGCGGATGGACGATCCCAAGCTCGCCTATCCGGTATTCGCCAAGGCGCTCGATCTTGGCCTCAAGGTCGCGGCGATCCACAAGGCTGTGCCGCTCGGCCCAGTGGAGATGTCGTACTATAAAGTCGATGACATCGACCGCGCCGCTATGGATTTTCCGGACCTCAACTTCGAGATCGTGCACGGCGGCATGGCATTTGTGGAGGAAACCGCATGGCAGCTCGCCCGCTTCTCCAACGTCTATGTCAACCTTGAATCGACTTCAATCCTCGCCGCGCGGCGTCCCGCGCTGTGGGAACGATGCATGGCTTCCTTCCTGCGATCGCAAAAGATGGCCCGCCGTGTCGTCTGGGGGACTGGTGGCTTCGTCGTCGCTCACCCGAAGCCGCTTATCGACGCATTCCAGAGCTTTCAGTTCAGCGAGCAGACCCGGATTGGCGAGAACCTGCCTCAAGTGACGGAAGAAGTGCAACGCTGGATTCTCGCCGAGAACTTTGCTGAGATGACTGGCATCGACCTGCAGGCGCGCCTTGAGGCGATCAAGGGCGATGAGTTCGACCAACGCCGCGCCGAGCTGCAGCAGCGGCAGCAACCGCTCCCGCCCTTCTCCACGGCGCCGACCGCCGAGGGGCTGTTCGCGGCATGACAAGCCTCACGATCTGTGCCGACCAGATTGTCTGGGACGCGCTGCGCAAGGTCATGGACCCTTGCAGCATCGCGACCAGCGTACCGATCAACATTGTCGATATGGGGATCGTCCGGTCGGTCGCGTGCGCCGACGAACGCGTGCGGGTGGTGCTTCGCTTCACCAACCCGTTCTGCTTCCAGGCCGGACTGATCCTGGAGGCGGTGGAAACCAGCGTCGGCGAGGCGACGGGTTCACCGGTCGACGTGGTGGTCGATCCAAGTGACGACTGGGTGCCCGAAGATATGGCGGAAACTGCGCAGGCAAAGCTGCGGGCGCTACGCGGCGGGCGCGCTTTGCCCAAGACTGACTGGAACTAGCCGGAGCGCTTGATCCCCTGATCGCACGATTCGATCACTACGAAAGGAGACGGCGCGTGGGCGGCCACAGCACGCACGAAGCGTATCTTCAGCAGCTCGACCCGGAGCTGCGTCCGGCGGTGGAGGGGTTCATCGCTTTCTACGAGGGCGGCTACGATCTCAGTACACCGGACAAGGTAATCGAGATGCGCGCAAAGCGCTCCGCTCGCCGGCAGCAGACCAACGCCAGCTTCGCCGGCCCTTCGGTCGCGATCGAGGATCGGTTCATTCCCGGCTATGAAGGCGCACCCGACGTCGCGGCCCGCATCTATCGTCCGCACAATTTCTCCGGCCCGGCACCGGCGATGCTCTGGCTGCACGGTGGCGGCTATGTGATGGGCGACCTCGACGGCGAGGACCTGGTGTGCGCGCGAATGGCACACAGCACCGGGGCGGTGGTGGTGTCGGTCGACTATCGGCTGGCCCCAGAGCATCCCTACCCTGCTCCGCTGCACGACTGCTACGCGGCCTACACATGGCTGCTCGCCGAGAGCGAGGCGCTTGGAGTCAATCGCGACTGGGTGATCCTCGGCGGGACCAGCGCGGGTGGCGGCATCGCCGCCGGCCTGTGCCTGTTCCTACGCGACCGCGGCGAGTTGATGCCCCGCCTGCAAGTTCTCGCAGCCCCGGGCATCGATGACCTGACAAGCGAGCGGTTGAACGACGCACGGGCGGATGCGCCGCCGGTCGGGCGCAATCTGCTGTTCAACTCCTGGCATTGGTATCTCGGCGGCGACGCCGATCGGTCGATTGTGCCGGCGTACGCCTCGGCGGCGCGCGCGAATAATCTTTCCGGCATGCCGCCGACCTATATCTCGGTCGGGTCGCTTGACCCGATGCTGGACGAGGATTTCAACTATGCGCGGCGGCTAATCGATCATGGTGTGAAAGTGGAGTTGCACGTCTATCCTGGCGGCTGCCATGGCTTTGAAAGCTTCGCGCCGATGGCGGCTTTGTCGCAGCGCTGTCTCAACGAGCGCGAAGATGTGGTGCGGCGCCTGTTCGCCTCGCTCGGCTGGCGCCAGCCGCAAAACTAACGCCGGCCGCCGGACTATCCTCGAAAGCTGCCTCGCGATCAGCCTTCATCGGGGTTCTTGCCTCGGCAAGATGAAACATGCACGGTTTTGCGCGAGTAACTCCGGTGGCATAGATCATCGATCTGCACACGACGAGTTCTCCGCGATCGACTGGATCCATTCATTGATCTCCGCTTCGACCCATACTGTTCGTCGTCAGAACATTCGGCACAACTCGCGGCGTAGATTAGCGGAGTGCGGGCCTCGTCTGGGGGTTGATGTTAGGCGGCGAGCTTGCGGTGCTGCAAGCGCCGATATTCGATGGTCTGTCGC
>JBFXHW010000280.1:0-4281 GCA_050176605.1 Sphingobium sp.
GATGCCTGTCTCCGCAACGTTGAGATAAACCTCCATGATCCGCCGCTTGCCCCAGATCGCCTCGATCAGAAGCGTGAACCAGGCTTCCAGCCCCTTGCGGACATAGCCGCCATTTTGCCACAGGAATACATTCTTGGCGGTTTGCTGGCTGATGGTGGAGCCCCCGCGTATGCGCCCGCCACGTTCATTATGCTCGATCGCCTTGGTGATGGCCTCGGCATCAAAGCCATGGTGAAAGCAGAACTTGCTGTCCTCGGCCGCTATCGCTGCCCGTGCCATATCCGGGTCCATCCTGGAAAGGCTCATCCAGTCCTTTGTCACGCCATTCTTGTCGAACATCATGGTGAGTGTCGTTGGCGGCGGGACGAAGCGATAGATGAGTACGATCGCAACCGACAGCAGCACGAATGCCAGTATCAGACGCAGGAAGAAGCGAATGATACTGCCGGTGCGGGTAACTGATGCAGCCTTGGCCATTGGCAGGCTTCTAATGCGTGTCTTCTTGCGGGGGAAGGGGGCTTAGAAGCCTGCTTTCATGCGCAAGGCCTTCAGGTCCTTTTCCGGGCGTGCTCCATAGTGGGAGATGACCTCTGCCGCGCAGATCGCACCCAGCCGCAGGCAATGTTCGATGTCCAGCCCGTCGACATGGCCCGCGAGGAAGCCTGCGGCAAAGAGATCGCCCGCGCCGGTGGTGTCCACGACTTCGGAAACCGGTTCGGCATAGCATTCGAAACGCTTGCCCTCGTGGATCGCTATCGCGCCCTTTTCGCTCCGCGTCGAAACCAGAAGCGGTACCTTCGGCGCGACGGCGGCCACCGCTTTCTCGAAGCCGTCAATCTGTGCCAGCGCCTGAATCTCGTTTTCATTGGAAAACAGGATGTCGATCTGGCCAGCATCGATCAGCGCCATGAAATCGTCGCGATGGCGATCGATGACGAAACCGTCGGAAAGGGTGAAGGCGACCTTTCGGCCTGCGCTGCGGGCAATGTCGATAGCCGCGCGCATGGCCTTTCGCGGTTCCTCCGGATCCCAGAGATAGCCTTCGAGATAAAGGATGCCGCCGGACGCGATGTGATCGGGATCGAGCGCACTTGCCGGAAGATGCTGCGACGCACCGAGGAAAGTGTTCATCGTGCGCTGCGCGTCGGGCGTGACCAGCACGAGGCATTGTGCGGTCGGCGGACCGTTCACCCGCGCGGGCGTATCGAAGCGCACGCCAAGCGCGCGGATATCATGCGCGAAAACCTCGCCCATCTTGTCGCCGCCGATCTGGCCGATGAAGCCGCATTTCTTGCCGAGCGCCGCAAGGCCCGCGAGCGTGTTCGCTGCCGAACCGCCACTTACTTCCATGGCCGGGCCCATCTGTGAATAGAGCAGCTCTACAGTCGCCGTGTCGATCAGCTGCATGCCGCCTTTGGTCAATGCATGTTCGGCAAGAAAGGCGTCATCCGCCTGGGCGATCACGTCGACGATTGCGTTGCCGACTGCGACGACATCCAATTGGGGCTGGGTCAAAATAACTTCCTGTCAGCTCGGGTGATATGTGCGCCCGGAAGTAGCGAGAGTCGACCGACAGTGCAATGCCTGCGGACCAACCGCATTGACGCGGACGTGTTCCAGCGCATAACAAGCGCCGATGATCGCGATACGCCGTGCCGTCCTGACCACGACACCATTGCTTGCCTTACTTTCCGCCTGCGTCGGTGCCCCCGAGGGTACCGGAGCGCTGCCGCCGCCGCCCATGGCCGCCACCTATGGCAAGCCGCAGCCGCTGCTCGGTTACGACGCCCGCAGGCTGATCGCTGCCTATGGGGAACCACGGCTCGATATTCGCGACCGCACCGTGAGGAAGCTGCAATTTCTGGTCGGGGACTGTGTGCTCGACACCTATCTCTATGCGACGGCGCGGGGACGCGAACCGGTGGTCACGCATATCGATACGCGCCGGACGGACGGCAACGACGTCGATCCGGCAAGCTGCGGCATCAGATAGCGGCCAGCTTCTCGAGAGCCCAGCGTGCGGCATCGCGCACCACGGGGGCCTCGTCTTCAAGCAAGGGTTTCAGAGCGGCGGCAATGGCAGGGTTGCCGCTGTTTCCTGCCGCTATCGCCGCATTGCGTACCATCCG
Source organism: Sphingobium sp. (assembly GCA_050176605.1). Classification (GTDB taxonomy): domain Bacteria; phylum Pseudomonadota; class Alphaproteobacteria; order Sphingomonadales; family Sphingomonadaceae; genus Sphingobium. The sequence continues at coordinate 2,130 of JBFXHW010000280.1, forward strand.
GTCGCGTCCGATGCGCTTGATTGGTGATCCGGAAAATATCTCCCGGAAAGCGGCGTCATCGAGCGCCAGAAGCGTGTCGAGCGAGGGTGCGGCCAGCTCCGCCCGCGCCGCGAAGGCAAGGTTGGCCTGTCCTGCATGGGCAAACTTGTTCCATGGACAAACGGCGAGGCAATCGTCGCAGCCATAGATACGATTGCCCATGCCCGCGCGCAAATCTTCGGGAATGGGTCCTTTATGTTCGATCGTCAGATAGGAAATGCAGCGGCGCGCATCGAGGCGATAGGGGGCCGGGAAGGCGTTGGTGGGGCATGCGGTCTGGCAGGCCGTGCATGATCCGCACCTGTCCTGTTCCGGTCGGTCGGGCGTCAGGGCGACGGACGTGTAGATCGCGCCGAGGAAAAGCCAGCTTCCGAACTCCCGGCTGACGAGATTGGTGTGCTTGCCCTGCCAACCGAGTCCAGCCGCCTCGGCAAGCGGCTTTTCCATCACTGGGGCCGTATCGACGAACACCTTCAGCGCATCGACGCCTTCGCTCTCCACAAGCCAGCGTGCAAGCGCCTTCAGCGCCTTCTTGACGACATCGTGATAATCGCGGCCCTGGGCATAAACCGAGATCGCGCCCCGGTCCCGCTGTTCGGTCAGCGCCAACGGATCGGTTGCGGGCGCATAGCTCATTCCCAGCATGATCACCGAGCGAACGTCCGGCCAAAGGGCCTGTGGTGCGACGCGCTGGTCCGCCCGATCCGCCATCCACGCCATTTCGCCGTGGCAGCCATCGCGGAGCCATTGTTTCAGACGCTCGCCCGCCTGCGGCGCCGCATCGGCGTCGCAGATGCCGCAGGCGACAAAACCCAGCTCCGCCGCGCGTGTCTTCAGCCTCTGTTCAAGTCCGGATGTAACCATAAGCGCGTCCCGTTCGTATAGCAGGGGCTGGAGGACGCAATGACGATTTCGCGGCGAAGTTTATTGGCAGGTGGCGCATTGCTCGGCGCGGGCAGCATAGCAGTGGGCCTTTGGCCGCTCGGCGAAGGCGCATCGGCGAAGGATTTCCCGTTCGTGCTCAGCGACGCGCAATGGCGTGAGCGGTTGACGTCCGGCCAATATGCGGTGCTGCGCAAGCATGCAACGGAACGCCCATTCAGCAGCCCGCTCGACCATGAAAAGCGCAAGGGTCGCTATCTGTGTGCCGGCTGCGCCTTGCCGCTCTATTCCTCGTCGACCAAATATGACAGCGGCACCGGTTGGCCGAGCTTTTGGCGCCCGCTGCCCGGCGCCATCGGTACGAGCACCGATTATATGCTCGGCTATGCGCGCACGGAGGTGCACTGCGCCCGATGCGGCGGGCATCTCGGCCATGTTTTCGATGACGGTCCGAAGCCTACGGGCAAACGCTATTGCATGAACGGTGTTGCGCTGACCTTCGTCCCTGCCTGAACGCTTCAGCGCGAAATGCGATAAACCTGCATCGACGTCACGCCGTCGAGTTTCACTGGCGTCAGCCAGCCTGGGATATCGCCCTTCAGCATCCGCGCGGCGAGGCCGTCGGGAGCGATCCGGCGATAGCGTTGCGTTTCATTGAGCGACGGACACAGGATCAGATAGTTCGCGCGCGTGCTGTCGATGATGGTGCGTGCCTTTTCCGGCTTGTCGAGGAAGGCGTGGATCACCAGCGAGAGCCCCTCGACATTGCGGTGGTGGCTGGTCGCAATCACGGCATGCGGCGTGCGCTGGAGAATGGCGGGGCCGAGATCGACGGGCGCGAATATCGTTGCGTGGGTAAGACCGTTCAGCCCCTCGATCTGGGCAGAGGCGCTGCACGCGACGGGTTCATCCTCCGTGACAGAAGGCTTGCCGCTGACCAGCGATATCGCCGAAGCCCCTATCGCCAGCACAGCGGGGCTGAAAACGCCGAGCGCCACGGTCATGAACACGCGGCGGATCAGGCTCGGGTTGGCGGCGACGCGCGGGTAAAGCCGGGCGATGATCCAGCAATTGCCGATCAGCGCATAAAGATGCGCCACCGACATGGCGCGCAACATGAGGCAGGACATGATGAAGCTGCAAAAGGCGAGGCCCCAGATGGAGAGCCATTGCGCCCGCTTGTCGACATCTTTCTCGGCGATGGCGGCTGCGGTCAGGCCAACCAGTCCGA
>JBFXHW010000281.1:0-4281 GCA_050176605.1 Sphingobium sp.
CCTGATGCGGGCGATTCCAAACTTCGCCAACCGGTTCGAAGAAACCGGCGACGATGAAGGAGGGGATGATAGCAATTTTTCCTCAAGACCGGCCGTGTCGCGCATGCGGCCGCAGACAGTTCTTGGGAGCGACACCTGCTCCGTGGCGGCCTCGGCTCGCGCGCGTTCCCCCAAGGGACGCGATATCTTCCAGAAACCGGATCATTACGAAGACCTTCAACACATGATCGCGCCAGACGCGACCTAATATCAATAAGCCAGAGAGGATAGAGCTATGACCAGAATGGGAGGCAATGAGCGCAACACAGGGATGCGGCGCTGCAATCTGATGGGATCGGCGGCATTGATCATGACGTCGCTGTTCGCTGCGCCAACATGGGCGCAAGACGGCGGGTCGGAAGACCCCGCTGCGTCGGACGCCGACGTTTCGATCGTCGTCACGGGTTCACGCATCAAGCGGACGGGCTTTGAAGAACAGGTTCCCGCGACCGTCATTTCTGCTGAACGGATCGAAAATCTCGGTCAGGTCAACGTCAGCGAAGTGCTGACCTCCATTCCGCAAAACGCGGCGTTTCAGTCAGATACAAACGCGGGGCCCGGCGTTGGCAGTCGCAATAGCTCCAACATTGGCGCGAACTATGCCAATTTACGCGGTCTCAACCCCTATTACGGCACGCGCACACTGACTCTGGTCGATTCACGCCGGTTCGTACCGACGTCGGACAGCGGTGCGGTCGACGTCAATCTCATTCCTTCGGCGCTGATCGCGCGGGTCGAGACCGTGACCGGCGGCGCATCGGCGGCCTATGGTTCGGACGCTATTGCTGGCGTGGTGAACATCATCCTCGACCGCAAGCTCAACGGCTTCAAGAGCCAGATCGACGTCGGCACGACAGAAAAGGGAGACGGCGAGAGCTTCCATGCATCGCTCGGCGCCGGCACGTCGTTCGGCGGGGGACGCGGCCATATAGTCGTCAGCGGCGAATATCAGAAGAACTTCGCGGTCGGCGGCTGTGCCGAAGTGCGCGACTGGTGCGCTGAGAGCTGGGATGTCTTCACCAACAGCAACGTATTGGTCAATGGCGTTCTATCGGGCTACAATCGGCCTGGCACGCCAACTTACGGCCAGCCGAACTTTATTCTCGGACGCGATTCTAAGCTCGCCTACACGACCAAGACCGGCGCCATCCGCGATCGGGCGCCCGGCGCCGCTGCCGCGCGCAACATGCAGTTCAATGCTGCGGGCGATACCCTGATCCCGTTCGACCCAGGTCTTTACGCGCAGAACACGACTCTGGGTCCGCGTTCCGGCGGCGACGGACCGTCGATCTTTGAGGACGCTGCGCTCCGCACACCGATAACGCGCTACGCCCTCTATGCGGCCGCCAGCTATGATCTGTCCGACAGCATCACCGCGACGCTGGAAGCATCCTATGGCCAGCGCGAGGCGACCGCGACCGGCGTGGTTGCCGCAAACGCCTCCACCTATTTCATGCAACCGGACAACGCCTATCTGTCCCCCCAGGCAAAGGCCATTATCGGCAACAGCCCCTTCTCCTTCGGCAAGGATCTTGACAGCGATTACAAGAGCCTCAACACCGCCAAGGCCCAGACCTTCCGTGCAATCGCGGGGCTGAACGGCAAGTTCGGCGTCGGCGACTGGACCTGGGATCTCTACTATCAATATGGCAGGAACACCCGGCATCAGTCGCTGAGCGGTTCGCGCGTCAACAGCTTCTTCCTGTTCGCGATCGACGCGGTGGTAGATCCGAGCTCGGGGAATATCGTCTGCCGCGCCGTCCTGCAAAACAATCCCGCCGCCGCGGGGTGCCTTCCGCTCAATCTTTTTGGCGTCGGCAATGCATCTCAGGAGGCGCTCAACTATGCCTACCGGACCGCGATGGAAGATTTCAAATATGAGCAGCATGTCGTTTCGGCGGCCGTTCAGGGTTCGCTGTTCGACGGATTCGGAGCCGGTCCGGTCGCGGCGGCCCTGGGGGCCGAATACCGGTCGGACACGGGAGACGTAACCCACGGCAACCTGCCCTATTATGACGATTTCGCTGGCAGCTTCGGCCTCGACTATTCGGGCAAGATCAAGGTTCTCGAAGGTTTCAGCGAACTCAACGTTCCCGTTTTGAGGAATGCTCCGCTGGGCAATTTCCTGGAGTTCAACGGCGCGATCCGCTACACGCGTAGCAAGGCGTCGAACGGTGTGACAGGCGAGACAAAGACCATCCACGCCACAAGCTGGAAAGTCGGCGCTGTCTATGAGCCGCTTGACCTCATCCGGTTCCGGGCGACACGGTCTCGGGATATCCGTGCCGCAGGCTTCCGCGAACTGTTTGAACAGCAGATCCCGACTGACCCCACGACAACGCGCGGCCGCGTCATGAACCCGGCCTTGGGCGGTACATTCGACCCGACTCCGATCCTGTCGGGCGGCAGCTTCGCGCTCGAACCGGAAAAGGCTGACACTTGGACCGCAGGCGCGGTGATTTCACCGATGCGCAATTTGCGCTTTTCCGCCGACTGGTTCGAAATCACGATCGACGGCGCCGTGACAACGCCTTCCGGTCAGCAGCTCGTCGATACCTGCTACAACCTCAATGTGTTCTGCGACAGGATCACCTTCAACCCGGCCAACCCGACCGATATCACGTTCGTCGATGCACGGCAGATCAACGTCGGGTCGTTCACGACACGCGGCATCGACGTCGAACTGGATTATACGATGGAGCTCGGTGCTGCTACGCGGATGAATTTCCGGCTGCTGGGCACCTATCTCTATGACCTGATCATTGAGGCCGCGCCGGGGTCCACGCCGCAGAACTTTGCAGGACAGAGCGGCCCAGCCGCACCGCTGGGCGACTTCAACCCGTCTCCCAAATGGATCTTGAATGGCACCGTCACGCTCGACAGCGGGCCTTTCACGGGCGTGCTGCAGGGTCGCTATGTCGGCAAGGGTGCGCTGAGCAAGGCGCTCATCGGCCCGGATGATCCCAACTATGATCCGACACTGCCCAACTCGATCAGCTATAACAAGGTACCGTCGCGCTTCTACATGACGCTGGGCCTGAACTATCGGGTCAAGCCCAACGCGGGACGGACACAGATCGAGTTCTTCGGTGTCGTGGAAAACCTGCTGGACAAGGATCCACCGATCGCGCCGGGAACCACGGGCAGCGTCGTCCAGTCGTCCTATCCGACGAACCCGGCCTTCTTCGATACGCTGGGACGCCGTTACCGCGTGGGTGCCCGCGTCAAATATTAAGACCAATGCGACGTGCTTAATTGCTATCGGCCGCGTCATACCCTGACGCGGCCGAATTCTTTCAGGAGAGGGTGAAGTGCAGAACTTGACGCGCAGGAACACGCTGGTCGGACTCGCAGGTGCCGCTGCGGCGGCAACGGGTTCCAAAGCGGCTGGTCCAAATTCGGCTTCACTTGCCAGTCAAGAAACAATGGCGGCGAGCCCGCGCGTCACGGAGAGACTGTTTGCGGCGCAGACAAGCTGGACAGCTCCACCGGTCATCAAGCCCGTACGCGAAGGCCTGGCGGATCTCCCCGGTACCAAGCTTTGGTATCAGGATACGGGCGGCTCCGGCGAAGCGGTCGTCATGCTTCATGCCTGGACCGGCTCCTTCGCGACATGGCCCTACCAGCAGGAGGCGCTCTCCGCCGCCGGTTATCGGATTATAACCTATTCAGCGCGCGGTCATTACAAGTCTGCCGCGATCGACCCTGAAAATCCTGGGACCTCGACCGGCGATCTCGCTGCTCTTGTCGATCATCTCGAGATCGCAAGAGCGCATATCGTCGGAACCGCAGGCGGCGGACTGGCAGCGCTCGATTATGCGCTAAGCCGTCCCGAGCGCGTATTGAGCCTCACCGTCTCCTCCAGCCATATGAGCATCACCGATCCCGAATGGGTCGAGGTAGGCAGCCAGATGGTACCCAAGGGAGTCTATCATATCTCGCACGCCTTCAGCGAGTTGGGCCCCTCCTATCGGGCCGCGAACCGATCGGGAACCGAGGAATGGAAATCGCGCGAGGAGGTTGCGTGGCAAGGCGGCGATACGCGGCAGGAGACCGAAACACCGAACAGCTTCGCAAGGATCGGCAGGATCGCGGTACCCGCCCTGTTCATTGCCGGCGGCGCCGACCTGATGATCCCGCCCGCGCGCATGCGGGAGGTCGTTGCAAGAACTCCCGACAGCCAGCTCGCGGTCATGTCCGAGGCCGGGCATTCGGTGGCGTGGGAACAACCCAACGCCTTCA
>JBFXHW010000282.1:0-4265 GCA_050176605.1 Sphingobium sp.
TTACCCGACAGCAGCGTCGCTTCCCCGTGCGCGTCGCCCATCAGACGCAGACCTTCCTGCGAGGGAAAGGCTGCCATGGCGAGGCTGCCGAGCATCGTCGTGGTGGAGTCTGCGAAGGTGGCCGTGACAAGGCCGTCAACGGTTACCGAGACCGAGGACAGCTGCACCGTCGGATCGCTAGGCTTGGTGAGCGGGATCTGAAGGTCGGTCAGGTCGGCCGTGGTGGTGCCGGTAGGCACGCCGTTCACGTCGACAGGGAAGACCTGCAACCGGCCGCCGACCGTATCGATGACGTTACGATTGTCATCGACCTCGAAGGCGCCGTTACGGGTATAGCTGATTTGCGATGTCGGCGGCGGTGTGCGCGTGGTGAAGAAGGCTTCACCGGTGATGGCGAGGTCGAGCGTCTTGTCGGTGGTCTCGACCGTACCCTGCGTGAACTGCTGCTGGATACCGACGATGCGCGTGCCTTGCCCCGCGACCTGTGTGGTCGTCTGCATCGGCGCGGCGGCGAAGATGTCGCCGAAGTTGGTGCGGCTCTTCTTGAACGCGGTCGAGTTCACGTTGGCGACGTTGTTGGAAATTGTCGCCAGATCGGACTGCGCCGCCTTGAGGCCGGTGAGGGAAGTGTAGAAGGACATGGACTATGCTCCTTGGTTGGTAATCGGGTTGATGATCAGGTGAGTTTCAGCGCCTGGTCAGGCGAGAAGCTGCCGAGTGGGGTGATGAGCTTGCTGGCGGTTCCGTCAGCGGGCGATTGCACGGCGGCGATGCTCGCCCAGGTCGCGACATTGGTCGGCGCGGCGCCGCGCACCTTTACCTGCAACGTCTGACCGGCGATGTAATTGCCCTGACCGTCGGTGCCGTCCCAGTAGAAGGGAACGTCCCCGGCCTTCTGCGCGCCCAGGTCGATTGAATGGACTGTTGCGCCGCTGCCGTCGACAAAATCGACGCTGACAGCCGTTTCGTCCTGTCCCAGTGTGATCTGACCGGCATAGTCGCCCCGTGCGTTGGGCGCGGCAAGGTTGCTCGTCACCAGCATAGAGTGGCCGATCCAGCTTGCCGCGTCGCCCAGCCGCGTGCCCGAAAGCGTCGCCTCTATGCGCTGCAAGGCCTGGTTCATTTCGGCGATACCGCTGGTATTGCTGATCGTTGCCATCTGCGCGACGAGATCGGCATTGTCGGTCGGGTTGAACGGATCCTGCGTCTTCAGCTGCGCGGTGAGCAGCGTCAGGAAATCCGTCTGCATTATGCTCTGCTGCGAAACGCCCGACGCCTTCTTGCTAGCGAGGCTGGCCGCGCTGCCGTAGGCCGGGTTGGTGGCGGTGGTCGTGGTCATTATTTGCCCATCCTCACAGTATCGAGAAACAGGGATTTGGCGGTCTGAAGGACCTGCACATTGTTCTGGTAGGCGCGCGAGGTTTCGAGCATGTCGACCAGTTCCACACTGGAATCGACGGCGGCCTCGTACACATCGCCATTGGCGTCAGCGAGCGGGTGGTTCGGATCATGACGCTTCACCGGCTTGGCATCGGTGGTGACGACATTTTCCACCTTTACGGTCGATACGCCCGGCTTTTCGGTGACGGTGCGGAACACCGGCCTGATGGCGCGGTAGGCCTCCCGCTCGGTGCCCGTGACCGATCCCGCGTTTGCCATGTTGGACGCGGTGGCGTTGAGGCGCACGAGCTGCGCCGACATGGCGCGGCCGGCGATATCGAAGACGCTCATGGGATTGTCGGCCATGCTCATTCTCCTCGGAGAGCCCGGGTGATGGTGTTTATGCGCCCCTCCAGGAAGGAGAGGGTGGTACGGTACTTGATCGCGTTTTCCGCGAAGATGGTCTGTTCGGTCGACAATTCGACCGTATTGCCGTCGAGGCTGGGCTGCAGCGGGATGCGATATCCCATCGCGCCGTTCATCGCCTTTTCGACGCTGTTGCCGCGGCCGTTATTCCCGCCCTGGGTTGCATCGCGCAGCGCCTGCTCGAAGTCGATGTCGCGCGCCTTGTAGCCCGGAGTCGAGGCGTTGGCGATGTTGGACGCGAGCAGGTTCAGCCGCTGCGAGCGGAGCTCCAGCGCCTTTCCGTGCAATCCGAACAAACTGTCCTCGAGACTCATTTTTCTGTTCAGTCCTCTAAAACTTCTGCCGAACCTGCCGTTCTTCCCTCTTGGATTGCCGGGCGGGTTCATCCAGCCTGATAAAAGCAAAGCCCGTGCCAATTTTGAGGATTGGCGGATTTGCTGGGGTTTTCCGGGGGCTTTTGTTTGGCGGACTGCGGGGTCCGGCAAGAGCGGCAGATTTTTGCCGGGTGGCGGCAGGTTTTTGCCGTTCGGTAACGAACCGCCTTTGCCCTTTGGTAAGCATTACCCGGCATGATGCGAACAAAGAGGCCACATGATTCAGGTTCTGACCCATCTCTTCAATCCGCTGACCCTTGCCGCCATGCTCGCGGGCTGTGGGCTCGTTGCGGTGGTGCAAAACGGTCCGCGAGGCTTTTTCCGTGCCTTTGCCGCGCTCTCTGCCTTCTGGCGCGCTGATCCGGAGCGCGATATGCTGATCGCCCGCGCGACCATGATGAAGGTCGACCACATCGCCAACCTGCGGGGGCTTCAGTGCACCGACCGGGTGCGCGCGGCCAATCCCTTCCTTGCCGCCGCCATTCGCAAGCTGGCCGACACGGAAAATGTAGATCGCTTTGAAATGTGGGCGGAACAGGTCTTGTCCGATCGGCGCATGCGCCATGAAAAAGTCCATAAATTCTGGCTGTCGGTTGCCGACACCGCGCCCGCGCTCGGCATGGCCGGCACCATCATCGGGCTCATCGCCATGTTTGCGGCGATGGATGATCCATCAACCATTGGCCCCGCCATGGCGCTCGCGCTGCTCACCACCTTCTATGGGCTCGTGATCGCAAACCTGATTGCGGCGCCAGTCGCTGCGCGGCTCGCCGACCTGTCGGAGCGCGAACTGGCCTGGCAGGAGGAGCTTGCGAGCCGGATGCTGAGGGTCGCACGTCGCGAGACGGCGCCCGTTCGCCGCGCCTCCATCCGTGAGGTCGCATGAAGGCGCGGGCCGCGGTTCTGGTGCGGCGCAGCCGCTGGGCTGTCAGCTTCGCCGATCTGGCGCTTCTCCTCCTTGGATTCTTCGTCTTGCTGCATGCCAGCGTGGGTCGCCAGCAGGAGGTCGTCAGCGGCGTGGCGCAACAATTTGGTGCCGATGTTGGAACCCGCGATCAGATGGCAGCTTCCCGGCTGTTTCAGCCCGGCGAAGCGATGCTGAGCCAGACGGGGAGGGCTGATGTTGCCGCGTTTGCGGCCCGGCATGCAAAGGGTAGCGCGATGCTGGAACTCCGGTCTGTCGGGCTCGACAAGGCAACCAACCGTTTCGATAGCTGGGATCTGGCCGCAGCGCGGCTCGGCGCGCTGGCGCGGGCGCTGGTTGCCGGCGGTGTCGCGCGCGATCGCATTGTCATACGCGGCCTCGACCAGCAAAGCGAAAGCAAGGCCGGTCAGGTTTTCGTCATCCGGTCCCGCTGAATTGGCACGATAATTGCTGAATTATCCTTTGTACGGAGTTCGCTTGTCCGCGAACCGGACTGAGGAGAATGAAGCGTGCCACGTTTTGCCGCAACACTGATCACGGCCGCTACGGCGGCGCTGGCGGTTCCCGCCAATGCCCAGCAGTTTGAAAATCTCGATCGGCTTGACAGCATCGTGGCAATGACCGTCGGCGCAAACATCGGTCAGCCCGGCGGTGCGGCTGCTCCGGTCGATCGCAGGCTGAAGCTGGCCGCCTGTCCCAACGTGCCGGAGGTTTCCGGTCCGGTGTTCGGCGCGGCCATGGTGGAATGCAAGATCCAAGGCTGGCGTATTCGCGTGCCGCTCATGGCCGGTGGCGGAAACATGGCGCAGGCTCAGCGCACATCCTATACGCAGGCCTCCACCGCCCAGCAGCGCGAGGCCGTGATCAAGCGTGGAGACCCGGTCCAGCTTATCGCGGGCGGATCCAGCTTCACGGTAACGCGCATGATGATTGCCGATGAAGACGGCGCAGTGGGCGATCTCATTCGCGTGCGAGAGGACCGAAAATCCGATCCCATATTGGCGCGCGTCACCGAAAACGGTATTGTGCGTGCTCCAGGATTTAAAGAATTCTGAAACCTGTCGTATTTAGGCTTGGTAATCGGAAAGGACGTTCACGATGATCAAGTCGGTAGGCCCGTCGCAGGGATCGCCGGTCGATCTGGCCAAGCTGCGCGAGGG
>JBFXHW010000283.1:0-4261 GCA_050176605.1 Sphingobium sp.
CACATCCTGTACCCCGTAGATCACTTCGAGCTGGCGCCCTTCGCAGGCATCCATGAGATCACGCGTGATTTCCGTCTGCCCGTAGACCATGACCCGGCTGTCGACGAGTGCGGCCATGTCAATGCGGATCAAGCGCTCTCCGTCAGCGAGATTGAAGCCGTCGTGCCAGATCCCCTCGGCCTTCATTCGCGCATCGAGACCGAGCCGCTCCATCAGCCCCACGGTGATCGTCTCCAGGACGCCGGCCCGGATCCGGCCGAGCACGTAATCGCCCGTCTGCCTCTCCAGCACCACACTGTCGATGCCTTCCGCCTTTAACAGGTGGCCGAGCAGCAGTCCCGCCGGACCTGCGCCGATGATGCAAACCTGCGTTTTCACGCGCCCTCTCCGATCGACTTCCTCTAAAGGCAAGTTGCCCGTCAAAGGACGGCTATCCGAGAGACAGTCCGGAAATTTTCTGGTACTTTCCGGACATGACGATCCAGGTTCATTCCGTCCCCCGCTTCGGCCTGTTCGGCGAAAGCGCGAGAGGCGAGCACGAAGAATTGGTGCATTGCGAAACGATTGCCGTCCGATCGCGGTTGCACAATTGGGAAATCGACGCACACCGCCATCCCTCCCTGTGCCAGCTCCTGCTGGTGACGGAGGGCGATGTCGCGGTGCTGCTGGACGGACACCGTTTGGCCCGGTCCGCACCGATCCTGCTGGTGGTGCCGCCGGGCATTGTCCATGGCTTCCGCTTCGCGCCCGAGACGCGGGGTCTGGTTCTGTCGCTGTCTGGCCGGTTCCTCGGTCTGTTCGGTGACGACCGGGACGTGCGCAGCCTGCTGCTTTGCGCCGATGCGATCGAGCTTGAACCGCAAGATGCCCGGCGGCTCGATGCATTAGGGGAGCAACTGCTTCTCGCCCACCGCGAGGGCGCCGCTCACGACAGGCTAAGGCGAGCGCTGGCCGAGGCCTTTGTCCGAATTGCCGCCGAGTACCGGCCCGGACGCGAGCGCCAACGTGGCGATGCGCTGGTACACCGTTTCCAGCTGCTGGTGCAGGATTCCATGCGGCACGAGCACCGCATGACCGCATACGCGGATCGATTGCATTGCACGGGACGAACGCTGTCACGCCGCGTGTCGGCCGCCCTGGGAATCAGCCCCGCGCAGTACCTCCACGATCGCCTCGCCGCCGAAGCGTCTCGGTTGTTGCGCTTTACCAATGCCAGTTGCGCTGAAATTGCAGATGAGCTCGGATTTGTTGATCCGTCCTATTTTTCGCGCTTCTACAAGCGGATAACAGGCGCCTCGCCGACAGAATTCAGGACAGGCCAGCCATCGTAGGGCGCATCACCCGCCAGGACCAGATAGTCAGCAAGGCGGGGAGAAAATGCGGGCGATCCAGTCATGCGGCGCCCGGCCGGGGTCCAGCGGGGCGGAGCGAAAGGATCGCAATCGCCGCGATTACGGATCCGCCCCCCACGACAAGCGCGACTGTCGGAAGGCCGAACCCGCCGGCAAACAGGAACCCGGCAAGTACTGGCCCAAGGGCGGCACCCCCGCGTCCGACACCGATCACCACGCCCGTACCCCCGGCTCTCAACTGCGCGGGATAGGAAGCGGCGATCAGGGCGTATAGCCCGACCACGCCCGCATTGGTGAAGAAGCCCGCGATGGCGGCGGACCGCTTCAATGCATCCAGGCTTTCGGTGGTCATCCCGAACAGGGCCACCATCACAAAGCTCACCAGGAACACCCCGATCATCAGGCCGCGCAACGGAAATTTGGTAGTCAGGTAGCTGAACAGCAGCGAGCCTGCCATGCCGCCAATATTCGCCCAGACCAGTACCCCGCCCGCACTTGACGGCTCGAAGCCCATGTCGACGACAATCTTCGGGATCCACTTGAGGATGAAGTAGAAGGTTATCATGTGGAAGAAATAGGCCACGATTAGCAACAGCGTGACGGCGCGCACCCCGCCCGTGAACAACCCGCTGCGATCGACTTCGTCGCTCGGCACGGCACTGGCGACGGCCTTCACGGCCGCATGGCCCATACGCTTCAGCGCGCGGTTGACCTTGGCCAGCGCAACGGACGGTTCATGGCGACGGATGGTGAGGTCGAGCGATTCGGGTATAAGCCACAGGACCAGCGGCAGGAAGCTCACCGTCGCCACCGCTCCCAGCCAGAAGATGTCACGCCATCCCCCTGCGATGAGCAGTTTGGATGCGATCGCTCCGCCAAAGATCGCGCCCAGCGGGTATCCGGCGGCCATGATCGCGACCGCCGCCGCGCGAAAGCGGGCGGAAGAGACTTCGGCCACGACGGCGTTGGAACAGGCGAGCATGCCGCCGATCCCGATGCCGGTCAGCAGGCGGATGACGGCCAACATGACGATGGACGACGACACCGCAGCCGTCGCCATGCCTGCTGTCATGATAAGCAGGCTAGCGACCATGATCGGAACCCTGCCGATACGGTCCGCCGCCAGCCCCAGGACGATGGACCCCAGCGACATACCGACCAGTTCCATCGAAAGGATGATCCCGAGCGCCGCGCGATCAACGCCCCACTCGGCCGCAACCCCCGGAGACGCAAAACTGATCGAGAGGACATCAAAGCCATCGAGGCCATTGAGGAACACACACAGGGCCACAATCACGATCTGTCGCCAAGTCATGTCACCGGTTTCAATGGCCTGCCTTGGGTCTGCTGCCGCTCCCGTCATGGTGCTCTCCCGCAAGCCGGTTCCTGGATCGACCGGTGCTTAGATCGGATAATGTCCGGGCTGCGAGGCAACGGTGATCCATCGCGTTTCGGTGAAGCTATCGATCCCCTGACGCCCGCCGAACCTTCCATACCCCGATGCGCCCACACCGCCAAACGGCATTTGCGGCTCGTCGGCAACCGTGGGTCCGTTGATATGGCATATGCCCGAACGGACCCGGCGCGCCAGGTCGAGGCCACGCGCGATATCGCGTGTGAATATCGCAGCAGACAGCCCGTATTCGGTCTCGTTGGCCAGTTCGATCGCGTGATCCGCATCCCGCGCGCGCGCGATGCCGACAACGGGGCCGAAGCTCTCCTCCCGGAACAGCTTCATGTCGGGGGTAACGCCGTCGATCACATGCGGGGGCATCAGCAAGCCATCACTGTCTCCACCGCTGACCTGTGAGGCGCCGTTCGCCAGCGCGTCCGCAATGAGATCGCGGCAGCGACTGACCGTCTTCTCATCCACCACCGCGCCGAGCGCCGATGCACCCTTGCGCGGGTCTCCGACCGTGAGGCTCGCCACCTTCTCACCGAACCGGCTGACGAATTCGTCGGCGATTGCGTCGACCACGATGATGCGTTCGGTCGACATGCATATCTGGCCCTGGTTCATGAAGGCGCCGAACGCCGCGGCCTTTACGGCTTCGTCGAGATCAGCATCTTCCAGCACGATCAGCGGGGCCTTGCCGCCGAGTTCGAGCAGGCAGGGCTTCAAGTGCTCGGCTGCACGCTTGGCAATAATCCGGCCCACCGCAGTCGATCCGGTGAAATTGATCCGCTTGACCTCTGGCGCATCGATCAGCGCGCCGACCACCGCGCTTGCGTCTTCCGGCGCATTGGTGACGACATTGACGACACCTTCAGGGAAGCCAGCTTCGGCGAAGGCCTCGATGATGAGGCTGTGGGTGCGCGGACAGGTCTCGCTCGCCTTGAGGATCACGCTGTTGCCACAGGCCAGCGGGACAGCAATTGCGCGCACGCCAAGAATGATCGGCGCGTTCCATGGTGCGATACCCAGGATGATACCAACCGGCTCCTTGAGCGCCATGGCAAGACAGCCCGGCTTGTCGGAGGGAATAACCTCACCGCCGATCTGAGTCGTGATCGCGGCGGCCTCGCGGACCATGCCCGCGGCCAGACCGAGGTTGAACAGCGCCCAGCCCTTGGTCGCGCCGATCTCGTTCATCATCGCATCGACAAAGGCGTCGGCCCGCGCCTCGAGCTCGGCAGCCGCCTTCATAAGTACGGCGCGACGTCCGTTGGGACCGACGGCCGCCCAAGCCGGAAAGGCCGCTGCCGCCCTGGCCGCGACGGCGTCCATGTCAGCGGCTTTCATGGCCGGCGCGGAAGACGCCGTATCACCGGTCAGCGGATTCTTTCGCTCGAAGTTCATTGGGGCATCCCGTCCTTTTTGGCTGTTATCTGAAAGAAATGGGAGTGCGCTACAAACATCGGCGCACTCCCCCGTTCAACCCGCTTTTGCGTTCCTAGAAGGAATAGCC
>JBFXHW010000284.1:0-4239 GCA_050176605.1 Sphingobium sp.
GGATTTCCCCGGCGCGTTCGGCGGATCGGACGAACAGATCGCGGAATAGCACAGAATTCAAACCGGGTTTAATTCATGCTGGCATGAATAAGCCGGGCTGATTATACTCTCCCCGCCGGACACCGTCCGGTGGGGAGCAGAGGCTTCCCATCAGAGACAACTACGAGCTGACATGGTCAGGGGAGCGGAAAAGCGGTCATGAAAACCAGCGAAGCGATTGCGGAAATCCTCCGTCGCGAGGGCGTCGATGTCATTTTCGGCTATCCGCGTAACGCCGTGCTGGAGGCCGCTGCGTCCATCGGCATCCGTCCGATCATCGTGCGGCAGGAGCGGACGGGGCTTCACATGGCCGACGCTCTCTCGCGCCTTACGCGTGGATCGCGCATGGGCGTGTTCGCAATGCAGCACGGACCGGGCACAGAAAACGCCTATGGCGGCGTAGCCCAGGCCTATTCGGAATCTGTGCCCGTGCTGGTGCTTCCCGGCGGATATGCACGGCGCGTGTCGCATGTTCCCAGCAACTACAACGCGTCGATCTCTATGCGCGATATCACCAAGTCGGCCGAACCGATCCTCCTGCCGGAGGAAACGGCGAACGTAATGCGGCGCGCCTTTACCGCGCTGCGCAACGGCAGGCTCCGTCCCGCGCTGGTCGAAACGCCGTCCGACGTGATGTCGGCCGAGGTTGAAACGCTCGATTACAGGCCGGTCGTGTGCACCCGCTCAGGCCCCGATCCCGATGCCGTGCGGCGCGTGGCGGCAACGCTGGTCGGCACGAAGCGGCTTGTCATCCATGCCGGGCAGGGCATTCACTGGGCCGACGCCTATGAAGAACTGCGCGCGCTGGCCGAGTTGCTCGGCGCGCCCGTCTCGACCAGCCTAGAAGGCAAGAGCGCGTTCGACGAGACGCATGAACTGAGCATCGGTTCGGGCGGCGCGGCCATACCGGGTCAGTTGCGCCATTTTCTCGATAATGCGGACCTGATCTTCGCCGTGGGGTGCAGCCTGTCGGACACCGTGTTCGGCGTGAAAATGCCCAAGGGCAAGCGGTTCATTCACGCGACACTCGATCCGGCCGATTTCAACAAGGGTGTCCCGTGCGAGGACGCTCTGGCGGGGGACGCGAAGCTGACGCTCGCCGCCCTGCTGGAAGCATGTCGCGATCTTGTCGATGGACCGCGCGACCGCAGCGCCGCCGTCGCCGAAATCCGCGAGGTGGAGAGCAAATGGCTCGCCGAATGGATGCCGCTGCTGACATCGGACGACACGCCGCTCAGCCCCTATCGCGTGCTGTGGGAATTGCAGCGAACGGTCGACGTCGCAAACACTATCATCACCCATGACGCGGGAAGCCCGCGCGATCAGCTCTCGCCCTTCTGGAAGAGCATCACGCCGTTGAGCTATATCGGCTGGGGAAAAACGACCCAGCTCGGCTATGGCCTCGGCCTTGCGATGGGCGCGAAGATCGCCTGCCCGGACAAGCTCTGCATCAATGTCTGGGGCGACGCAGCGATCGGCTTTACCGGCATGGATTTCGAAACCGCCGTGCGCGAACGCCTTCCCATCCTCTCTATCCTGCTCAACAATTCGGCGATGGCGATCGAGCTGCCGGTCATGCCGGAAGCAACCGCGCGATATGACGCGACCGCTATTTCTGGCAACTACGCCGCCTTTGCGCAGGCGCTGGGCGGCCATGGCGAGCGGGTGACCTCGCCCGGCGAGATTGCCGCCGCGATCCAGCGCGGGGTAGAGGCGACGGAGCGAGGACAGCCAGCGCTTCTCGAATTCATCACAGCGAAGGAGACACGCGCCTCACGGCTGTAGCGTCACCGGCATTGGCGCGGAAACAGGGGGACGGAGCGTGAAGATATATGACCGCGAGGGAACGCCGAATGCGGCCCGGATTCGCATCGTCCTCGCCGAGAAAGGGTTGGAAGACCGGGTCGAGTTCATCGCCGTCGATCTCCGCGCGGCGGAACAGAAGCAGCCCGACTTTCTCGCCATGAACCCGACCGGCAAGACCCCGGTTCTCCTGCTCGACGACGGCACGGCGATTTCCGAATCGGTGGCCATCACCGAATATCTCGACAATCTCGATGGCAATCCCGTCCTGACCGGCAAGACCGCGCTTGAAAAGGGCATGATCCACATGATGCATCGCCGTGTGGAGATCATGCTGCTGGATCCGATCGACGATTATTTCCATTACGGGACGAAGGGGCTTGGCCCCGCCCTGCTACCCTGGCGAATGCCCGACTGGCCGGCCGCGCACGACTGGGGCCAGCAGCGCGGACGCATCGCGATTGAAAACTTCCCCTATTTCGACACCGTTCTGTTGGATCGACCGT
Organism: Sphingobium sp.; assembly: GCA_050176605.1. Taxonomy (GTDB): domain Bacteria; phylum Pseudomonadota; class Alphaproteobacteria; order Sphingomonadales; family Sphingomonadaceae; genus Sphingobium. The sequence goes on from JBFXHW010000284.1 coordinate 2,349, forward strand.
TTCTGGCGGGCGACGCCTGGTCGCTGGCCGATATCACCCTGTTTGCCGCCTATATCTTCGCGAAACCCATCGGTCTGCCGATCGGCGAAGGCCTGGCCGCTCTACACGACTGGTTCGAGCGATTCTCCGCGCTTCCCGCCGTTCGGAACAGAAGCGGCCAGACTTTCAGGAAGAGCCAGGAAACAGCGCGCTGACGGGATGACCGAAATTCAAGCCGCTCGCCCTTTATAACCGCAACCGCCCTGTCTCACCCGATGCTCTGGCCCGTCTTCTGCCAGTCGGCGAGAAAGGCAGCGATGCCCTTTTCAGTCAGCACATGATTGAATAGCGACTTGATGACGGCGGGCGGCGCGGTCATCACATCCGCGCCAATCTTCGCCGCCTGCAGAATGTGGATCGAATGGCGTACCGACGCCACCAGTATCTCCGTCCGGTAATCATAATTGTCGTAGATCAGGCGGATATCCTCGATCAATTGCATGCCGTCGAAGCCGTTGTCGTCATGCCGACCGACGAACGGCGATATGAAGGTCGCGCCAGCCTTCGCCGCAAGCAGCGCCTGATTCGCGGAAAAACAGAGAGTGACGTTCACCTGGCAGCCGTCGCTGGTCAGCGCCTTGCAAGTCTTCAGGCCATCGATGGTCAGCGGCACCTTGATGCAGACATTGTCTGCCAGTTTCCGCAGGACCTCCGCTTCTTTCATCATCGTCTCATGATCGAGTGCGACCACCTCTGCGGAGACGGGGCCATCCACGATCGAACAGATTTCCTTCACGACCTCAAGGAATTGCCTTCCAGACTTGTGAATGAGACTCGGGTTCGTCGTCACACCGTCCAGCAAACCGGTCGCGGCAAGATCGCGGATTTCGGCGGTGTCTGCGGTGTCGACGAAAAATTTCATGAGCATGTCCTCCCGGTCGGTCATTGGGTGCCAACGATTCTCGCGACCCCCGTGCGCTATAGGCCGCCCTCATCCCAAGTTTAAGACCATTTTTCGGTGAAAGCGCGGCAAGACGCACATCGCTCGTTGCCAACACCGCCACACCGTGCAAAAGACAGCCGTTATATACCATAGGGAATAACGATATGCCTGCCGATGGAATTCAGGTATTCAGGTGCGCGAAGTTGCAGCAACTTTTGGCACTCCTTGCGATTCTGCTCTGCTGTTGCGTCTCGGCGGCCGCAAAGGCCGCGGACCGCGACACCCAATATTGGTTTACCGAAAATCTCTCGGTCCGGGTGGACGACTCCACCACCATCACTCTCGATTTCAATCAGCGTGCGCGAAGCAGCCTGGCCGGGGGTGACCAGTATCTCGATCGGATTATGGTAGATCACGCCGTCGCAAAGGGTGTTCTTGTCGGTGTCGGTGCTGCCTATCAATATAATGACCGGGAGAAGGAAATCCGCACCTTTCAGCAGTTCACGCTGACCCGCGGCGCGCTGTCGAGCCGCTCCCGCCTGGAGCAGCGCATGTTCGAATCCGGTCCGGATGTCATCTGGCGAGCGGTGCAGCGATTTCAGATTGCCCAGCCGATCGGGGGATCGAAGCAATGGACGCTGATCGCCAATGGCGATCTTTTCTTTCAGCTCAATCGTGCAAAACCTGCTGACAAACTGGGTCTCAACCAGTTTCGCAACCAGATCGGCCTGAAGCACCAGTTCACGAAAGCCCTGTCCGCGCAACTCACCTATATGCGCCAGCAGAATATTCGCGACGGCCGCCCCGATCTTGTAGCAACCGCGCCATGGGTGACGCTGGCCTGGAAGTTATAGTGCCTAGAAGGCTCCGCCAGCGGTAAGCGCGGTCGCGAGCACCGGGTCGCCGCTCGATTTCGGATCGGCGCGGATCGCCAGTTCCTCCCGGCCCATCTCGGCGAAGATAGCGTCC
>JBFXHW010000285.1:0-4215 GCA_050176605.1 Sphingobium sp.
TTCTCCAGCTTGGAGCGTTTCATTTTTTCGGCTTCGGTGACGCAGCGCAATTTCCGCGGCAAGGGTCAGGAACTGCGCACCAGCGTCAACTATTCCAACTATTCGAAGTCGGTCGAGGTCGGGTTCACCGAACCCTATCTGTTCGACAAGAATATCGCGCTGGGTGGCGACATCTATCGCCGCGATCTCAACAGCTTCAACTATCTGAACAGCGGCAACCGCAACACCACCTATGAGCAGACGACCACCGGGTTCCAGATTCGCGCGGGTGTGCCGCTGACGGAATATACCTCGCTCGCGCTGCGTTATTCGCTGAACTTCGACGATGTGACTTTGGGCAGCCAATATTATTCCGATCCCGACGGTACAGGGCCATTGCCTTCGCAGTGCGACCCTCTGCTGGCAGGCCGTTACCTTTGCGAGGCGATCGGCAAGCGCACCACCTCGTCGATCGGCTATTCCTGGATTTACGACACGCGCGATAACCGCATTCGTCCGACGCGGGGTAATAATGTCGTCGTCAGTCAGGATTTCGCCGGTTTGGGCGGCAGCGTGAAATATATCCGTTCGCGCATCAATGCCGGAAAATGGTTCCCGCTGGGCAGCGGTTTCGTGTTCAGCGTGACCGGTGAGGGCGGCTATATTTTCAGTTTTGAGAAAAATAATGGTGGACAGGAAAAAGTGCGGTTGATTGACCGCTTTTTCCTGGGAGAGCCGCAATTGCGCGGATTCGATATCCGCGGTGTCGGACCTCGCGTCGTCCGTTACTTCCTTCAGGATGACGGGACGAACACCGGTACCTTCGTGCGAACAAATCAACGTTCCGATGACGCTCTGGGCGGTAAACTTTATTATCTGGCGCATGCAGAAATAGAGATCCCGCTTGGCAGCGGTGCCCGTGAACTGGGGCTGCGCCCGTCTGTATTCGTCGATGTCGGTGCGGTCGGCAACATAAAACGTCCTTCTATTACATCGCACTATGCTGGACTGTGTCAGGACAATACATCAGGGGCGAGAACCCCAGCCATTTCCGACGGCGTGTGCCCCAACACAACCGGTAACGCCACAACCCCGAGCCATACTCTCGTGGTCGGCCCTTTCGAGGAAGAATATCTGGGCGATTCACTTAGCCCGCGCCTTTCGGTCGGCTTTGGCGTCAACTGGAACTCGCCTTTCGGCCCGTTCCGGATCGACATCGCCAAGGCGCTGCTCAAGGAACCAGGGGACGATACGAAACTCATCACCTTCAACATAGGGACACAATTCTGATGAAATATATGTTCAAGACCATGGCCGCGGCCGGCACTGCCGTCGCCATGACTGCGCTCGCTGCGGTGCCTGCGCAGGCGCAGGTAGCCGGTGTGGCGACCGCCAACGCGACCGTCGCGATCGCCAGGGCCAAAGCGCTCATCCCTGCCTATCAGCAGATCGAAACGACCTACGCCAGTTACATGACGCAGATCCAGGGCAAGCGGAAGGAAATGAACGATCTGCTGGCCAAGCTCGATACCAATGGCGACAAGAATGTTGACCAGGCCGAGATGGACAAGGCCGAGGCCGCGAAGAACCCCGTTCTCACGCAGGTCGAGGCCAAGGAAAAGGAGATCGGCAACCTCCAGGCGCCGATCGTGAAAGCCCAGATCTTTGTCGTAAGCCAGATCGTCGACAAATATCCGGCGGCGCAACAGGCCGTCGTCACGGCCAAGAAGCTGAACTACATTCTCTCGCCCGACGCCTTCGCCTGGGCACCGCCGTCGATCGACGTGACCGAGGCGATTACTGCCGAACTCGACAAGGTTCTTCCGACCGCCAACACGAGCCCGGCGACCGACTGGAAGCCTGATCAGCAGACCTTCCAGGTGTATCAGCAGGTGCAGCAGCTTCTTTCTCAGGCCGCGCAAGTTCAGGCCGCGCGCGCGGCGCAGCAGCAGGCTCCGGCCGCCGGTCAGCAGCCTGCCGGGCGCTGATGTCGGAACACGATAATCAGGAACAGGCGGCGCGGGGTCCGATGGACATTCGCGCCGTCATGGCCGCGCTGCCGCATCGTTATCCGATGCTGCTGATCGACCGCGTGGTGTCGCTTGTACCCAAGACGTCGATCCATGCGGTAAAGGCGGTGTCGGTGAACGAGCCGTTTTTCCAGGGGCATTTCCCCGGCCGTCCGATCATGCCCGGCGTGCTGATCGTCGAAGCAATTGCGCAGGCCGCAGGGATACTGGCGGTTGAATCGCTCGGGCTCTCGGGCAGCGGCAAGCTCGTCTATTTCATGGGAATAGACGGCGCGAAGTTCCGCAATCCGATTGAACCTGGATGCCTTGTGGATTTCCATATAGAATTCACACAGGTTCGCGGGGCGATCTGCAAATTCTCCGGAACGGCCAAGGTGGACGGCAAGCTTTGCGCGGAGGCGCAGTGTGTGGCGATGATCGCCGATCCTCCGTCCGACTGAGCCTCAGGATCAATCCGCAAAATGCTTGATTTCTGAGGGCTCGCCCGTTAAGGGCGGCGCTTCGCGAAAGATACCGCTTTGAGGCCGGTCGGAACCGGCCATCTATGGAGCATGACATGAAGCAAGATACCCACCCGGATTATCATTTCATCACGGTGCAGATGACCGACGGCACCACGTTCCAGACCCGCTCGACCTGGGGCAGCGAGGGCGACACGCTCGCGCTCGATATCGATCCCAAGTCGCATCCGGCATGGGTCGGCGGCCAGCGGAACATCGATCAGGGTGGTCAGGTCGCCCGCTTTAACAAGCGTTTCGGCGGTCTCACGCTCAAGAAATAAGCCGGCTCGTCCAGCGAGTGACGAAGGGCGCCGGTTGCGGCGCCCTTTTCGTTTCAGAGTTTCGGGAGCGTCACTCCGCGCTGCCCCATATATTTGCCCGCGCGGTCGGCATAAGTGGTCTCGCAGGGTTCATTGCCCTGAAGGAACAGGAACTGGCAGGCGCCCTCGTTCGCATAGATTTTGGCGGGCAGGGGCGTCGTGTTGGAAAATTCCAGCGTGACATGGCCTTCCCAGCCCGGCTCGAGCGGCGTGACGTTCACGATGATGCCGCACCGGGCATAGGTCGATTTGCCGAGGCAGATCACGAGAACATCCTTGGGAACGCGGAAATATTCGACTGTCCGCGCCAAGGCGAAGCTGTTGGGCGGGATGATGCAGACGTCGGTCTGACGGTCCACCAGGCTCTTGCCGTCAAAATTCTTGGGGTCGACGATAGCGCTGTCGACATTGGTGAAGATCTTGAACTCGTCCGCGACCCGCGCATCATATCCATAGGAGGAAAGGCCGAAGCTGATACAGCCTTCGCGCCGTTGGCCGTCGACGAACGGCTCGATCATGCCGTTGGAAAGCGCCTGTTCTCTGATCCAGCGGTCCGAAAGGATCGACATCGTCTCTGGTTCCTCACTCGTCTCTCGGGCCACCGGAGAAAGCGGCGGCGGAAAAAGCATGGGGCAAGAGTTCGGATATCCGGTACACGGCGCGACTGTCCCCCAGCGCATTCGCGCAGTAGACGGGAATATCCCGCGCGGCAAGCGACGCCGCTTCCGCCAGAATCTGCCGGCATCGGCCGCATGGCGTCAGGCCAACGGCTGAGCCGGACTCTCCGGTTTCGATCGCAGCGGCGGCGATAGCCAGAGCCACGATGTCGCGCAGCCTGCCCGCGCTGCTTGCGCTCGCGATCGCGACAGCCTCCGCACACAGCGAAAGACCAAAGCTGGCATTCTCCATATTGGCGCCGGTGATGATTGTTCCATCGTTGAGCCTGACGGCTGCGCCGACCGGAAAACCGCTATAGGGCGCGTGCGCATGTGCCATTGCGGCTCTTGCGGCCTCAATCAAGTCCTCGTCACAGCTCAGGGCTTGACGACCGCCCATTCGACCCCTCCCTCGATACCGTCCAGATGGCGGGCATGATTGGCGCTCCACATGACCCATGGCCGCGCGACATAAGCAGGCGGGAAGAAATCTCCCGTCACCCAGAATGTGCGATCGATATCGCGGCTTATGCCGTATTCTTGCTCGAACTGGCGGGACACCAGCAGGATTGCCGGCTTTCCGCTATGGGTTTCGACGACGTTGATAAGTGTATTGAGTTCCGAAAGGATACGGTCGCGCCCCGGCGAGCATCCCGCGTCGGTCTCAAGCCGTATGGCCGGGGGCAAGGCAGCATTGTCGCGCGGAACAGTGGTGATGAAGAGAGTCGCG
>JBFXHW010000286.1:0-4206 GCA_050176605.1 Sphingobium sp.
CCTGGAACAGATGGACAAGATGATCCGCGCCTTTGCTCCGATGGGCGATGCGAGCATGCGCCTGTTCCAGCAGCTCATGGACATCGGGCTGGGCAACACGGCGACGGGCGGGGGCTCGAAAAGCTGACTTGTGAAGTGCGTGATACAATATTTGCACTTTCCAGCGGAAGGCCGCCTGCCGGGCTCGCCGTAATACGCCTGAGCGGCGCACAAGCGTTTGAAATAAACGGTATTTTTCAGAAGTCAGCGAAGGCCGGACCGGCCCGCTATGCGCATGTGAGAACGCTTTTCGATCCCGTGGACGATGGCGAGCTGGATCGCGCGCTGGTCCTGACCTTTCCCGCGCCCGCCAGCTTTACCGGCGAGGATGTCGTCGAATGGCACTGCCATGGCGGACAGGCGACCATAAGGGCCGTGCTTGGGGCGCTGGAAAAGCAGGGCCTTGGCGGAAACAGGCGCTTCGCCTTGCGGGAGGCGGAGCCCGGCGAATTTACCCGGCGCGCATTCGAAAATGGACGGATCGACCTCAACGAGGCAGAGGGCCTTGCCGATCTGCTTTCGGCCGAGACTGAGAGTCAGCGCCGCGCGGCCCTGCTGATGGCGGAGGGGCATTTTTCCCGGCGGCTGGGCGACTGGCGCGACCGGCTGTTGCGCTGTGCCGCGATGGCGGAAGCGTTGCTCGATTTTTCCGACGAAGACGATGTGCCCGACGACGGGGCCGAGGGGACGCTGCGACGCGAGCTTGCCGCGCTGAGAGACGACATGGCGTTGCAGCTCGACGCCCCTTCGGCGGAGCGGCTGCGCGACGGCATCTCGGTCGTACTCGCCGGTCCCCCGAACGCCGGAAAGTCGACGCTGCTCAATGCGCTGGCCGGACGGGAGGCAGCTATTGTGTCCGACATCGCGGGGACGACGCGGGACCGGATTGAGGTGCCCGTCGATATAGGCGGCGTCGCGTTCGTGCTGACCGACACCGCCGGTCTCGCGGAAGCGTCCACGGACCGGATCGAGGCGATTGGCATCGATCGCGCGCGGCTGGCGATGGAGACGGCGGATATTCTTTTCTGGCTGGGCGATCCGACACAAAGTCCGCGTGCCGATGCGTTGCGCATCGCGGCGAAGTCGGACCGGCCGGGATGGGCCAGGCCGGTGGGTGCCGATATCGCGCTTTCGGCGGTGACGGGGGAGAACATGGCGGCGTTGCTCGACATGCTTCTTGAACGCGCGCGGTCGCTGTTGCCGGCCGAGGGGCATTATGCGCTGCACAAGCGTCAGCGCGATGCGGTCGGTGCGATGGCGCACAAGCTGGCGGCGGCATGTGATGAACCCGACCTCATCGTCGTGGCCGAGCATCTGCGCGGCGCGCGCGTCGAGATGGACCGGCTCGTCGGCCGGGCGGGCGTGGAAGATATGCTCGGCGCTCTCTTCTCGCGTTTCTGCGTCGGAAAATAGCCGATGACGCCTGTTTCACGTGAAACACCGCATCTTTTGACCCCGGTTTCGCAATCCACTATGGCGCGGGCATGAGCGAGGCTTTTGATGTGATCGTGGTCGGAGGCGGCCATGCGGGCTGCGAGGCTGCGGCGGCTGCGGCGCGCAAGGGAGCGCGCACTGCGCTGGTGACATTCGATGCCTTGGCCATCGGCGCCATGTCCTGCAACCCCGCGATCGGTGGCCTCGGAAAGGGCCATCTGGTGCGAGAGGTCGATGCGCTTGACGGGATCATCGGCCGTGCGGCGGACGCCGCCGCGATCCATCATCGCATGCTGAACGCCAGCAAGGGGAGGGCGGTTCAGGGTCCGCGCATCCAGGCCGACCGCGCGCTGTTCCGCGCATCGGTGCAGGCGCAGGTCGCCGCCCAGTCCGGCCTGGAGGTGATCGAGGGCGAGGTTGCCGACCTGTCGATGCGGGGCGGAAAGTTGTCTGGCGTAACTTTGGCCGATGGCACGCAAGTGGCAGGTAGCGCTGTGGTACTCGCTACCGGAACCTTCCTTGGCGGCCGTCTCTTCCGGGGCGAGGAGCGGTTGGCGGGCGGCCGCATAGAGGAGCGTGCGGCCACAATATTGGGCGAGCGGCTGCGCGGTCTCGGGCTTCCGCTCGCGCGGTTGAAGACCGGGACGCCGCCGCGGCTCGACGGGCGCACGATCGACTGGGCGCTGCTGGAGGCCCAACCATCCGACAATGGCACCTGGACGATGAGCGCACTGACGCCGCAGCGCGCAAACCCCCAGCTTGCTTGCGCGATCACCCGGACCAACGCTGTTACACATGAAATCATTCGCGGCGGGCTGGATCGTTCACCCCTGTTCGGCGGTGCCATTGAGGGCAGGGGGCCGCGCTATTGCCCGTCGATCGAGGACAAGATCTTTCGCTTCGGCGATCGCGATGGTCACCAGATCTTTCTGGAGCCTGAGGGCCTCGACAGTCGTCTGGTCTATCCGAACGGGATCAGCACCTCTTTGCCGGTCGATGTTCAACTCGCCATGGTCCGCTCGATGCGCGGGCTGGAGCGGGTCGACATGGTCGTGCCGGGCTATGCGGTCGAATATGATTATGTCGATCCGCGCGCTCTGGGGCGGACGCTGGCGCTGGATGCGATACCGGGCCTTTACTGCGCGGGTCAGATCAACGGTACCACAGGTTATGAGGAGGCAGCCGCGCAAGGTCTGGTCGCCGGGGCCAATGCCGCCGCTTTCGCGCTGGCACAGGAGCCGCTGATCCTCGATCGCGCTGACAGCTACATTGGCGTCATGGTCGACGATCTGGTGTTGCATGGCGTCACCGAACCCTATCGGATGCTGACGGCGCGCGCCGAATATCGCTTGCGTCTGCGCGCGGACAACGCGGCGACGCGGCTCACCGGCCTGGGAATTGCCCATGGTCTTGTCGCGGCGGACCGCCGCAATTGGTTCGAGCGGCGCTGCGAGGCGCGGGACGGGATCATGGCCGCGCTCGAGGCTGTCCGCTCGTCGGCTGATCTGGCAAAGCTTGGCTGGCCGGTGCGGCAGGACGGTGCACGGCGCTCGCTCCTTGAATGGGCGCGCTTTCCCGAGCTTGCCGATCCGATCGTCGGTCATGTGGTGGAGCTGGCGCAAGCCGATCCGGATCTTCGTGATGAGATCATGGAGGATGCCCATTATGCGCCCTATCTGGAACGGCAGGCCGCCGAGATAGACGATATGCGGCGGCAGGAGGCGGTCAGGATACCGGCCTCACTCGATTATGAGTCGATCGGCGGCCTTTCCCTCGAAATGCGCGAACGTCTGACCGCATCGCGTCCCGAAACGCTGGCGGCGGCGTCCCGCATCGCCGGCATCACGCCCGCCGCACTGGCCGCGATTCTTGTCCATCTCCGCCGTAAGCGCGCGGCATGACCGAAGAGGAGGCGAGGGCCTGGCTCCGCAACGCTTTCGATGTTTCACGTGAAACATGGGATCGGCTGGAGGCCTATGTCGCGATCCTCCTCGATGAAATGACGCGCCAGAACCTGATCGCGGAATCGACGCGCGATCAGGTCTGGGCCCGCCATATCGTCGACAGCGCACAGCTTCTCCGTTTGGCGCCCGAACCCCAACCGGGCCGCGACATCTGGGCCGATCTCGGCGCTGGTGCCGGGCTGCCGGGGATGGTCGTCGCGATCCTGTCGGGCTGGCGCGTGGTGATGATCGAGATGCGACGGAAACGGATCGATTTTCTCACCGCCGTGATCGATCGTCTGAAGCTGACCAATGCCAGTGTTTTTGCGGGAAAGGTCGAGAATGCGTCGCTCGAAGGCAGGACCAAGGCTGCGGTGATAAGCGCGCGCGCCTATGCCCCGATGGAGCGACTGGTCGCGTCTGCCATTCACCTCACAGACTTTTCCACAATTTGGTTGTTGCCAAAGGGTCAGAACCACAAGAATGAATTGGATATCGCGCGGAGGCTGTGGCACAGTGACGTCAAGGTCGAACAGAGCCTGACCGCGCCGGAAAGCGCAATTCTGGTTCTGAACAATGTCCGCGCCCGGCGCGGCTGATATTTTGCCACGATTTTCGGAGGTCAGATGGGCAAGCTGACCGGAAATCGCACTGGACGGAGCAGCAAAGCCGCATGATCCGCATAGCCATAGCCAATTAGAAGGGGGGCGTCGGCAAGACGACGACCGCAATCAATCTCGCTACAGCGCTCGCGGCCACCGGTCAGCGGGTCTTGCTGATCGATATCGAT
>JBFXHW010000287.1:0-4198 GCA_050176605.1 Sphingobium sp.
CTGGAACAGGAAATCACCGACAGCTGCATCCTCAACGAAGGGGATGCAACAGACCAGAAGTTCGCGCAACTGAAGGCGATCGGTGTGCGTCTGGCGCTCGACGATTTCGGCACGGGCTATTCCTCGCTCGGATATCTGAAGAAGGCACCGTTCGACAAGATCAAGATCGACCAGAGTTTCGTGCGCGGAGCAGCGATGCGCGGAAACCGCAACGCTGCGATCATCACCTCGATCGTCAGTCTGGCCGAAGCGCTGGGCATGGACACGACAGCGGAGGGCGTGGAAACGCATGACGAGCTTGCGCTGATCCGCTCGCTCGGCTGTTCGCAAATCCAGGGCTTCATCTATGGCGGGGCGACCGAGGCGAGCGAGATAGCCAGACGCTTCGCCGAACAGGGTACGGAGGCCAGACCGACCGGTTTCAAGTCCAGCCGCGAACAGCGCATGACAATGCTGCGGTCGGTCGCGATCTTCCACAACAGCCAGCGCTATATGGCCCGCGTCCGCAACATATCGAGCGAAGGTGCCATGGTCGAAGGCTTGTGGAACGTGCCCCCCGAAACAGTGTTCCAGATGCAGCTGACCGAAGTCCTGACGGTGGAAGCGACGACGCGATGGTCTGTCGACGACCGCATGGGCGTGCAGTTCGCGGAACCGATCGACATCCGCACAGTGCAATCGTCGGCGCAGGTACGCCTCGCGAGCTGAACCCGGCATTTCCCGGGAATGAAAACGCCCGGCACGTTGGCCGGGCGCTCATTACATCCTGATTGCCAGTCTACCGTGCCTGTGGCGCGGCGGCCGCAGCATCGTCGGGAAGGCCACCCATCTGGCCGACCAGCTTCGTATAGGCATCGAGATAGGCGAGCACGATGACCTGGCCGATATCGGTGTTCTGATATCCGCCGCCGCCGACCGCCGCGAGGCCGCCCATCCAGCCAAGGCCGCCACCGCCGCCGAAGCTGAGATCGGACTTGCGGAAATAGCCCTCGGTCAGCGCCTCTTCCTCGGTGGTGCGTGTATTGACCAGCGAGAGCGTGACGTTGGCTTCCTTCTTCTTGATGGAGATGCCTCCTGCGATCGCACCGAGCGTACCGCCCATGAAACCGCCCAGAAGGCCGCCGATCTTGTTGCCGCCACTATTGTTGTTGGTGGTGACGATATCGGGTTGCAGCAGATAGTCGGCAACCTTCACCTGGCCCTTGCCCAGATTGGAGCCGCGCTGCAGCTCGCCGGAATCCGCAAGCGCGCGTTCCATCGCCCGGTTGTTCGTGAACGCGCGGCTGCGGTTGACGAGCCCGAAGCATCCGGATTGCTGCACGAAAAGCTTGATGATCGCTTCGGGGCTGCCGAGGCTCAGTTCACGCCACCATTGCTGATCCGGCTCGACAATCGCGACGGTGCCGAGACGCTTTGCGCAATGCGGAATTTCCATCGTCTTCTTGGCTTGTTCCTGACGGCCCGAAGATCCCTTGTCCTTGGCCATGGCCGGCGAAGCCACGACCGCCATCATCGAAAGCGCGCCGACAAGCGCCTTTACCTTACCCATTTTGACACCCCTTCACAGAAAACAGAGAATTGATCGATCTGTTCTTGTTGCTGCGAACCCTTTGCGGTGGCGACATGTATCACAGAACCGCCGAATCTCAACCCGGTTCACCATGAATCGCATGCCCGAATGCCCCTGAATGTCCCGCGTGACAGGCGCCCGCGCCCCTGCTATCGGCGCAGCCAATGACCGATCTCACCCATATCCGCAATTTCTCGATCATAGCGCATATCGACCATGGAAAGTCGACGCTCGCGGATCGCCTGATTCAACGCTGCGGCGGCCTGACCGATCGTGAGATGCGCGAGCAGGTTCTCGACAATATGGATATCGAGAAGGAACGCGGCATCACGATCAAGGCGCAGACGGTACGCCTCGATTACACGGCGCGGAACGGCCAGACCTATGAGCTGAACCTCATGGACACGCCCGGCCATGTCGACTTCGCCTATGAAGTATCGCGCAGCCTCGCCGCGTGCGAGGGTGCGCTGCTCGTGGTGGACGCGGCGCAGGGCGTGGAGGCGCAGACGCTCGCCAATGTCTATCAGTCGATCGAGCATGATCATGAGATCGTGCCGGTGATCAACAAGATCGACCTGCCCGCGGCCGAACCGGAAAAGGTGAAAGCAGAGATCGAGGAGGTGATCGGTCTCGATGCCTCCGGGGCGGTTCTCGCATCGGCCAAGACCGGCATCGGCATCGACGACATATTGGAAGCGATCGTCGCGAAGATCCCGCCGCCCAAGGGCGACCGCGACGCGCCGCTGGAGGCAATGCTGGTCGATTCCTGGTACGACCCCTATCTCGGCGTCGTCATCCTCGTGCGCGTGATGAACGGCGTGCTGAAGAAGGGCGCGGCGATCAAGTTCATGATTGGCGGCACCGAACATCTGGTTGACCGCGTGGGCTGCATGCGCCCCAAGATCGAGCAGCTTGCCGAGCTGGGCCCCGGCGAGATCGGCTTCATCACCGCGCAGATCAAGGAGATCGCGCAAACCCGCGTCGGCGACACGATCACGACGGTCAAGAACCCCGCCACAAAGCCGCTCCCCGGCTTCAAGGAGGTTCAGCCGGTGGTGTTCTGCGGGCTGTTCCCGGTCGACGCCAACGACTTCGAGAAGCTGCGCGACAGTATCCACAAGCTGCGCCTCAACGATGCGAGCTTCAGCTTTGAGATGGAAACGAGCGCGGCCCTCGGTTTCGGCTTCCGCTGCGGTTTCCTCGGCCTGCTGCATCTGGAGATCATCCAGGAACGGCTGACCCGCGAATATGATCTCGACCTCATCACCACCGCGCCATCGGTGGTCTATGACATCCATATGCAGAAGGGGCAGGTGATCCAGCTCCACAACCCCGCCGACATGCCCGATCCGACGCATATCGATTTCATCGAGGAGCCATGGATCGACGCGACCATCTATGTCCCCGACGAATATCTGGGTTCCCTGCTGAAGCTGTGTCAGGACCGGCGCGGCATCCAGAAAGATCTGACCTATGTCGGCGGACGCGCGCAGATCCGATACGAACTGCCATTGAACGAAGTCGTGTTCGATTTCTATGACCGGCTGAAGTCGATCAGCCGCGGCTATGCGAGTTTCGATTATCATCAGATCGGCACGCGCGAGGGCGACCTCGTAAAGATGCAGATCCTCGTCAACAACGAGCCGGTCGATGCGCTTTCCATGATCGTCCATCGCGGTGCGGCGGAGGCGCGCGGGCGGCACATGTGCGAGCGGCTGAAGGACCTCATCCCCCGCCACCTGTTCAAGATCCCGATCCAGGCGGCGATCGGCGGCAAGGTGATCGCGCGCGAGACCATCGCCGCGCTGCGCAAGGACGTGACCGCAAAATGCTATGGTGGCGACATCACCCGCAAGAAGAAGCTGCTGGAAAAGCAGAAAGAGGGCAAGAAGCGGATGCGCGAATATGGCAGCGTGCAAATCCCGCAGGAAGCGTTCATTGCGGCACTGCGCATGGGCGACGAGGGCTGATCGGGCGGGAAGTTCGAGGCGGGGATCGCCCGCTATCGAACGACCGTCGGGATATCGTCAATGGCCGGACTGTTGTGGAAACATCGCGCGATATCAGCTATCGCCCACCATGCCGCTTTTTACCTAGTCGACAAAGCTGCCCAATTTTTTACCGCGTCTTTCTCTCTGTCAGTTGCGGCGGGGAATAGATCAAGAATTCTTTCTACCGCTACTCGATCGACTGTCCCATATCCGCCCGTCCTAGCGTCATATATGCGATAGATTTCGTCCATTGCTTCTCGACCGAACGCTGCAATTGCAATCTCTTCGTAAGTCATATTGGCCTCTTCCGCTCGATGCTGCTTTAATTATCGCTGAGATCGAGGGCTGTCTTCACATTAAGCTTATGGACGAGAATGGCGTTTACCTCAACGTCTGCAATGTTGTCGTATCCGGAAAGTCCGCTTTTCACCGCGAACCCTATTTCGGCGCCATGCGGATCGCGCCGTCGAGGCGGATGACTTCGCCGTTCAGCATCGGGTTGCGCACGATGCTTTCGACCAGCATCGCATATTCCTCCGGTTTTCCGTGGCGGCCGGGGTGCGGCACCATTGCGCCGAGCGCATCCTGCACGTGCTGCGGGAATGCTTCCATCATCGGCGTCAGGAAGATGCCGGGC
>JBFXHW010000288.1:0-4188 GCA_050176605.1 Sphingobium sp.
TGACGTCGCTCAACGTCGACATCCCCGGACCGTCCGCGCCCTTCTCCGGTCTCATTCCGCAGAACCGCACGCAGGGCAATCTGAACCTGCGGCCGGAAAAAGCGGACACCTTCACCTTGGGTGCGGTGTTCCAGCCGCGTGCCATACCGGGACTGCGCGCTTCGGTCGATTATTACAATATCGACCTGCGCGATGCGATCGACTCGCTGTCCGCTGCAACGATCGGCACGCTCTGCACCAATGGCGACCTGACATTCTGCAGCTTCATCACAACCAACGCAGCGGGTGTGCCGACCGGGCTGTTCACCGGCTTCCGCAACTATGGCTCGTTCAAGACCCAAGGTCTGGACATGGCGGTGAGCTACCGTATGAGCCTGGGCGGCGGAACGTCGTTGACCACACGGATCAGCGGGACCTACGCGCTTCACTCCTACGTCAACGCCGGCACGCCCGGCGCGCCGACGATCGATCGCGCGGGTGAGAATGGTCAGGGCAATCTGGGCGCGCTTCCGCGGTTCCGCGGCAATCTGACCGAAACGCTCGAAACCGGGCCGTTCACGCTCAGTGCGCAGGTGCTGTTCATCAGCGCCGGCAAGAACGACAATCTGTACACGACCCAGCGTGATGCGAATGGTCTGTGGGGGCCGCTGTCAATCACCGATAATTCGGTGCCTGCGGCAGCCTACATCAACCTGTTCAGCTCGGTAAAGGTAACCGACCGGTTCGAGTTCGGCCTCAACATTGACAATCTGCTCGACAAGGATCCGCCCTTCGTGCCCTATCAGACCCAGGGACAGTACACGAGCGGTGCCTATTACGACAAGATCGGACGCACGTTCGAGGTCACTGCCCGCGCCAAGTTCTGACGAAAACCTGCCAGCGCGGAGCGACTCCGCGCTGGCATTTCATTGATGAACTGGGTTGTCCTCCCCTTGGGCGGACTTGGCAGTATTGGTCGAATGTGCTCGGAAGGGGGGTGGGGCGACATATAAGGTGGAGAGGCGACGGTCATGAAACAGAGTATTTCGGGTGTTATCTCATGAGGCGCTATTCCATCTCTTCCAGCCTGATTGCGGGCCTCGCGTTGATCTGCGCTCCGTCCGGGGTTGTCGCGGCAGATCAGCAAAGTCGAAAACCCATAATTATTGAGCGCCAAGGCTCCTTTGTCGTCGGTGGCAAGGTGATCGGCGACCCGAACAAGAAGTCGCTTTCCTGCGACCACGGCTTTGTCGAATATGAGATACCCGTAAAGGCGCGCAAAACCTCGCTGATGTTGTGGCACAGTTCGTCGGTACAGGTCTGGCAGAACCGGTGGGATGGTGGAGAAGGCTTTCAAAGCATCTTCTTGCGCCGCCGCTACCCGGTCTATCTGTGGGATGGCCCCAGAGTCGGGCACGCCAATTGGGGTTGTGAGGATTATACCTACAAGGCCACCGAAGGCCGCGATCAGCAGAATTTCTTCGCCTGGCGTTTTGGCCCTGCCTATCCGGACTGGTTTCCGGGTGTGCAATTCCCGACCGACAACGCCGAGGCATGGAATCAGGCGACACGGGCGCGCTATGACGAGTTCGACACGGTTGAAAACGCGCAGCTTCAGTCCGAGGCAGCCGCCAAAGCCGTCGACCGGATCGGCCCGACGGTACTGGTAACCAACAGCGCCGGCGGTATGCGCGCACTCCTCACGGCGATGAAGAGCGATAATGTGAAGGCCATCGTCGCCTATGAAAATCCCGGTTTCATATTTCCGGAAGGCGAAGGGCCGCAGCTTGAGCTGGGGCCGTTCGGGCCCGTCTATGTTCCGCTGGCCGAGTTCAAGAAGCTGACCCGCATTCCGATGCAGTTCGTCTGGGGCGACAATATCGACAAGTCACCCATCTGGCAGCGGTCCGTGGCCCTCAACCGCCAATTTGTCGAACTGGTTAACAAATATGGCGGAAAAGCCGAAATCCTCGAGCTCCCCTCGGTAGGGCTCAAGGGGAACACGCACATTGCCTTTGCCGATCTCAACAATGTTGGCGTCGCTGACCAGCTATCGTTGTTCCTGAAGAAGAACGGTCTGGATAAATGATAGGGTCGAAGGAATGAGCGGCGGGAAAGCCGGCGCTGCCACGCTTCTAACCCGCCGCTCGATATTGGCGTCGGCTTGCGTACTGCCGGTCGCCTGCGCCATGCCCGGCCCTCGGGCTGAAGCGACAGCCCCCGGCGAAGAACTATACGACAGCCATATCCATTTCTTTTCCAACGATTTCGAGCACTATCCGATCGATCCGCGCAATGCTCGCGAGCCGGAAGAGGTGTTTCGCGCGCGGATCACCGCTGATCCTGGACTCCCGGAGAAGATATTTCCGCTATGGGCGGCCGCTGGCGTGACCGCGGGAACGGGTGTGCAGTATAGCGGCGCCTACAAGGCCGATAACAGCTATGTACTCGATCTGGCTGACCGTTTTGCGGGGAAGATTCGCCCCGAGGTGATCGTCAATGCGCGCGATCCGGAAAGCCCGGCGAAGCTGACGGAAATGGTCCGCAGCCGCCATGTTTCCGCCGCGCGCATGACGGGCTTCGGCAACGGGACCGGGAATATCGCCTGGCTCAATTCGCCGACCGCCCTCAATATCTGGGAAACGGTGCAGCAACTGGGTCTGCCGGTCGGAATCACGTTTCTTCCGCCCAAGGGGCAGGCCGCGTCGCTCGCGGCGGTGAAGGCGCTTGCGGAACGTTTTCCGCGCAGCACGATCATATTGGAGCATATGGGCAGGTTGGTCGACGGCGGCCTGCATGAAAATCATGTCGCCCTTCGCGCTCATGAAAACGTCCATTTCAAGTTCACGACCAATGTGATCGACGAGTTGAAGTTACAGGGACTCTCGACGGCGGCCTTCGTTCGACGAGTCGTCGACATTTTCGGGGGCGGGCGTATCATGTGGGGCTCGGATTTCGGTAATACGCTGCGGCCCTATCCCGGCATGGTCGCCGATGCGATCGCCGCGACATCAAATCTGACGGGAGCCGAGAGGCGGCGTCTGCTCCATGACAATGGCGCCACAATGTTCAAAATCTAGCTATCATCAACGAAGGGAAATCAATGACAAATGGGTTATCGCGGCAGCCGGCGACAGGCAAGGCCGCTGTTGAATTGCTGATGCGGCCGCGTTCGGTCGCGGTTGTCGGTGTTTCGTCCAAGCCGAAATCGGCCGGTCGGGTGGTGCTTCAGAACCTTCAGATCAACAATTTCTCGGGTGACATTTATCTCGTCGGGCGCAGCGGCGGCGAGATCGACGGACTGCCGGTGCATGCATCGGTCGACGATTTGCCGGAGGATATCGATCTTGCGATTTTCGCGTTGCCTGCAGTCGGCGTCAAGGATGCGCTGGAGGCCTGTGCGCGCCGCAGGGTCAAGGCGGTGACGATTTTCTCCTCTGGCTTCGCAGAGGCGGGCAATCGCGAGGGGCAGGAAGAGTTGGTGCGCATCGCAAGGGAAGGCGGCGTCGCCATCCTAGGCCCCAATTGCCTGGGCTACACCAACTATGTCGACGGCTTCGCGGCGGGCTTTGCCGGAGCACGAGAGGTGCCCAAGCTCAACCTCAAGGGCGATGAGCGCGCAGTTGCTCTGGTCTCGCAGAGCGGCGGACTGATGGCTTTCGTCCGGACGTCGTTGATGCCCGCGCGGATCCAGACCTCCTACGGCGTATCGACCGGCAACGAGGCGGGCGTCGGCCTGGCCGATTTCGTCGAATTCTTTGCCGACGATCCCTCGACTGCGGTCATCTCGCTCTATCTTGAGGAGGTGCGCGATCCCGAGAACTTCCTGCATGCGGCACGTTATGCGCGCAGCAAGGGGAAGCCGGTCGTAATGATCCATCCCGGCCGCAGTGCAGAGGCGAAACAGGCGGTCCAGTCGCACACAGGGGCGCTAGCGGGCGACTATGACACGATGCGTGTCCATCTCGCGCGCGCGGGCGTCGCTCTGGTCGATACGCTGGAACAATGGGCGGATGTGACGGAAATGCTGACCCGCTTTCCTGAGCCGCCAGTCAAGGGACCCGGCATCCTCACCTTCTCGGGCGGGTTCTGCGCGATTGCCTATGATTATTGCGCGGATATCGGCCTTGATGTGCCGGGCCTGTCGCCGCATATCAAGGCGTAGCTGACACCTCAGCTTCCCGATTATATCCCGCCGTCCAATCCGCT
>JBFXHW010000289.1:0-4184 GCA_050176605.1 Sphingobium sp.
GTGCGGTCGAGGTGGAGATAGTCGAGGCCGACAGTGTTGAGGAAGCCGAGACGCTCGACGATTTCCTTGAGGATCGCCTTGGCGAGCTGGTTCTGCTGAGCGGTCAGGTGGCGCGGCAGATCGGTGAAGAAGGCGAGCGCGTCGACCACGCTGCGGCGGGTGGGGATGGAAATATCCTCGCCCGCGATCTTGACGCTCAAGGCCTCCGGCTTGAGGCGCGCGCCTCCGCAGGTCTCGCAGGGCTGGGCGGTCTGATATTTCGACAGCTCCTCGCGCATCCATGCGCTCTCGGTAGCGAGCATGCGGCGATTGAGATTGCCGATCACGCCCTCGAACGGCTTCTTCACTTCATAACTCTTGCGCCCATCCTGGAACCGCAAAGTGACGGGCCTGCCGCCCGTGCCGTGCAGTATGATGAGCCGGACCTCGCCGGGCAGATCGTTCCACGGCGTTTCGAGGCTGAAGCCAAACTCCTTCCCGAGGGAGGCGAGGACCTGCATATAATAGGGGCTGGGCGGGTTTGACTTTGCCCAGGGAACGATGGCGCCCTTTTTGAGGGAGAGGGCCTCATTGGGCACGACGAGCTGTTCGTCGAAGAGCAGCTTTTCGCCGAGGCCATCGCAGGCCGGGCAGGCGCCCTGCGGCGCGTTGAACGAGAACAGGCGCGGCTCGATCTCCGGGATCGTGAAACCGGAAACGGGACAGGCGAAGCGTTCGGAAAAGACGATGCGGTTGGCGGGGATGCCCGCGCCTTTCATCGCTCCGCCATCCGTGGCCTCATTCTCGCGGCCGGGAACGACGCCATCGGCAAGATCGATATAGGCGAGGCCGTCGGCAAGGCGCAGCGCGGTCTCGAAACTGTCGGCGAGGCGGGTGGCGATATCGTCGCGCACGGCGATGCGGTCCACCACCACTTCGATGTCATGCTTGTACTTCTTGTCGAGCGCGGGCGCTTCCTCGATCGTGTAGAATTCTCCGTCGATGCGGACACGCGTGAAGCCCGCCTTCTGCCATTCGGCCAGTTCCTTCCTGTATTCGCCCTTGCGGCCGCGCACCACCGGAGCGAGCAGATAGAGCCGCGTGCCCTCCGGAAGCGCCATCACCCGGTCGACCATCTGGCTGACCGTCTGGGCCGAGATCGGTTCGCCGGTCGCGGGCGAATAGGGGATGCCGACGCGCGCCCAGAGCAGGCGCATATAGTCATAGATCTCCGTGACCGTGGCGACGGTGGAGCGCGGATTCCGGCTGGTCGTCTTCTGTTCGATGCTGATCGCAGGAGACAGGCCGTCGATATGTTCGACGTCCGGCTTCTGCATCATTTCGAGGAACTGGCGCGCATAGGCCGACAGGCTCTCGACATAGCGGCGCTGACCCTCGGCATAGATGGTATCGAAGGCGAGGCTCGATTTGCCGGAGCCGGAAAGACCGGTGATGACGATCAGCCGGTCGCGCGGCAGGTCGATGTCGACACCCTTGAGATTATGTTCGCGCGCTCCGCGCACCTTGATATGTGTGAGCATCTGGTTCAGCGGTCCTGATTATTCTCCCGCCCTAACGATCCGGACGGACGAAAACGAGTCAAACTCGCTGTTCCATATATGTTCCTTTCATCCCTCGCGCAATGAGGCCAAACCCGGCAAGGGGCGGGCGAACGGGATTGCCGCTACGGAATGGCTGAAGTGTCCGTTTTCTACATTTTCTTCTCGCCATTCCCACGGCTTTACGTTACGTTACCGGCGATTCGTCAGTTTGTTATCTCAGGATAACAGGGGGGCTGGGGAATAGATGGAGCATAGGGAGGGAGCTTTCCTCCCTTTTTGTGCGTCTTTCTATGCCCACCAATCTGGCAGACTGAAACCTATATAGAGATCCTGAAGTGCCCGACAGCATGCAGGATGCGCCCTCGGACATCCCTTGCTCCGAGGGCGCTTATTTTTTGTACGTCCCCAATCTGCCTCTGCTCCGTTTTGCTGCATCGCAACAAAATAGGTTGCAAAGCGATGAATCCTGATATTAATTTCCTACAACATGTGCTTAATCCTTTGCTAACCGCTTTAAGCGCATGAATATGTTATCCGGGTTGCAGAGGTTCGGAGTGCAGGCAGTATGAGCATGAACGGCAAATCTTCCGAGGGTACGATCACCCTTGCAGAAATGCGGGAATTCGCCAGCTTTCCGGCCGCCACCCAGCGCTATATCCGCCGGTCGCTTGATGTGGCATTCCAGCGCGCCGACGCGATGGAACTCTGGTGCCGCGACGTCGTCGAAGCAGCGAGCATCCGCGCCCAGTCCCGGGTCTATCAGCGCATTCACGAACTGAGATCCATCGTGCCGGACGACAGCGGGCTCGATCAGGTAGAACCCTTCATGGCGCCGCTCATCAGCATTTCGGCGTTCGATCTCGGGCAGGACCGGCTGGCGAGCTTTTCCGCCTATCGTTTCCTTTACGAACGGCTGCTCGGCGCGGGCGCACGCCCTTGGCTTCCCGGTGCCTTCTGCGCGGCGGCGAGCCTGCCCAATCTCCATCCCGACAAGCGCAGGGCGCTTCTCCAGTCCATCAGCGAGGCGGCTGCGACCGCGATCGGCTGGTCGAACCGCGAGCCGAGCTTCTATCCCGAGTGGGTAGAAAAGGTGGACGTCAACAAGGCGCCCAACTGACCGGACGCAAAAGGGCCCGGTCCGATCGAACGCCGCTTGGCCCGACGCTATCGCCCCGCTATTCTCGAAAAATTCGAGGATGGGGGAGTGGATCATGCACAAGGCGCGACTTGAAGCGTTCAGCGATGGTGTGCTTGCCATCGTCATCACCATCATGGTGCTGGAACTGAAAGTACCGCACGGCGAGGAAATCGCCGCATTGTTTCCGCTCTGGCCGGTCTTTCTGAGCTATGCGCTGAGCTTCGTCTATATCGGTATATACTGGAACAATCATCATCACATGATGCAGGCTGCCACCAAGGTTGATGGCTCGGTGCTTTGGGCCAATCTGCATCTGTTGTTCTGGCTCTCGCTGCTTCCGTTCGCGACCGGATGGATGGGAGAAAATCATTTCGGACGGTGGCCGGTCGTTCTCTATGGGTTCAACCTGTTGATGGCGGCGATCGCATATAAGTTCCTGCAAAGCCGCCTGGCCTATGTCGAAGGCAATGAGAGCAGGATTGCGGCGGCGATCGGCCGGGACAGCAAGGGTTGGATATCGCCGTTCCTCTACATTGCGGGTATCGTGTCCGCCTTTGTCCTGGCGCCTTGGACCGGCATGGCGTTTTTCGTAGCTACGGCGTTGTTGTGGGTCGTGCCTGACCGGCGCATGGAACGTGTCGTCGGTGATGGCCGACAGTAACGATGCGACGAACGCGGGAACAAATCTCCTCCCTTCCCAGTTAAAGCGGGGTAACTATAGAGGAGGATATCATGGTTCAGTATCGCAACGAATCGACGATTGATCGCCGCGGCGGCGGTGCAGGACGCATCCTGCTCGTCGTGGCGGTTCTAGCTGCGCTAGTCGTGGGAGTTTTGTTCGCCACCGGGTTCTGGTCGGCGGATGTGAAGGAAGGCTCGCTCCCCGAAGTAAATGTAAGCGCCAAGGGCGGCGAAATGCCCGCCGTCGATGTGGATTCGAAGGAAGTCGTGGTCGGCACCAAGAAGGAAACCATTGACGTTCCGACCGTCGGTGTAAAGGACAATGGCGAGGATTAAACCCGCGCCCGGACAGAACTGACTGAATCACGGGGAGGGCTTGGCCCTTCCCTTTTTTTTACGACCGCTTGCGGTATCGGAAATACCAGACCTCGTGCCCCTTTCGGCGGGCTTTGGCTTCATAACGCGTTTCGGGCCAGCCACCGGGTCGGGTAAGGAAATCAGCAGGCTTGTCGCACAGCCAGTCAAAATCGGCGCGATCCCTCATAACCATCAGCGCCCAGCGCAAATAAACCGGATGGTCCGTGCCGAAGCGGAACTCGCCGCCGGGTTTCAGCTTTGCCGATATCATGTCGACCGGCCCCTTGTTCATCATGCGCCGCTTGGCGTGGCGCGCCTTGGGCCACGGATCAGGGTGCAAAAGATAGACGAAGCTGAGCGCGCCGTCGGGAATGCGCGCAAGCACGTCGAGCGCATTTCCCATATGCAGGCGGACATTGGGCAAATGTTGCTCTCGAACATGACCGAGGGCGGAAACGACCCCATTG